>NZ_JBRIMB010000045.1:0-39849 GCF_052977265.1 Shewanella sp. 0m-8
CTGGTATCCCACATATTAAGTTTAAGCCTGTACAAACCGCTGGTATCCCACATATTAAGTTTAAGCCTGTACAAACCACTGGTATCCCACATATTAAGTTTAAGCCTTTACAGACTGCTGGTTTCCCACATATCAAGTACATCAACCAAGCAACGGCTTAATTGAGGATATGACTATGTTTGATTCAATCAAAAAGGCACTTGGTTTTGATAAACCTATTCGTAAAAAAGTACAGTTGCCTGAGGGCTTAAGCCATTTAGAAGTGATCCCAGCTAAAGGTTGGTGGAACTAAGCAAGCGGATAAAAATATTGAGGAGTATGATTATGTTTGATTCACTGATGAAAGCACTTGGATTAGCAAAACCTGCTCGTAAAAAGGTTCAACTGCCGGAAGGACTGGACCATTTAGAAGTTATCCCAGCTAAAGGTTGGTGGAACTAAGCAGCTTAGCTAAGTAACTTACTATGTGCTTTACTAAGTACCTCTTAGCAGAAAGGGCTGATTAGTTAAATGACAGAAAAAGGAGCATATGCTCCTTTTTTGTTATCTCAATAAACGTTAACGTCTCAATCTGACCGCTCACAAAGCGATTGAGGTACCCTGCTTGCCCATAGCTTTACGGTATGCAAGCTGTTTATGAGAGTTAAACAGAGGATAGGCTGCGGGCCCTAATAATGCACCAGCAAACGCCCAACGCCTAACCGGAAGACCAGCTTTAAATGCTGAGTTACCTAAGAAATAGCCCGAACAGATTAATATCAATACCATAGCCAATAGCACTTATCTACACCCCACAACCAATAAGCTCGCCCTTAAAAGGCTGACAACCGATTGCCCATTATATAGACTAAATTAAATGAATGAGAGTGTTTTTTAGGCTATTTGAGTTAAGGCCTGCTTGGGGGCACTAGCTTGAGAACTCAAAATTGAAAGTTCTAAATTAAGAGTACTAAATTGATAGTGCTAAATTGATAGTGCTCTACATTACGATCTCTAGGTTGAGAGCAACGACTCGAAACAATTGACCAAAAATAGACTAGTAGAAAATATAAAAGCGGCGCACTTCTCCTTGTAACAGGGATAGTGGCCGCTTTGTAAGGCTATTATGGGGTGTAGCGCTTCAGCCTAACTGAAGAAGCGCGTTCCCTCCTGCGCCATCTGCTTCAGTTTAACAGAGGGCTCAAAACGACTACCATATCTAGACTGGTAATTTTCTAAGATCTTAACTAAGTTAGCAGCGCCTAGCGTATCAATATAATGGAAAGGTCCGCCGAGGAAAGGTGGGAAACCTATACCAAAAATCGCACCAATATCACCATCTCTTGGGCAAGCAATAATGTTCTCCTCTAAGCATCGTACCGCTTCATTTAGCATCTGTACCACACAGCGCTGCGCGACCTCAGTCGCTTCAGTATCAACGCCAGGCTTTAATCCTAGAACCGTATAAACACTTTCATCAACTTGTTTCGCTTTTTTCTTTCCACCATAGAGATAGAAACCTTTACCGTTCTTACGGCCCTTTCTATCGTCGGCTAAAAGCTTATCGAATGCTGCTGGTGCTTTAAATCGTTCACCTAGCTCTTTTTCAAGAATCGGTGAGATTTTAGCACCAACATCAATACCGACTTCATCTAAGAGCGTCATTGGTCCAACGGGGAAACCAAACTTCACTAATGCTTTATCGAGGTGCTCAACGCTCTGTCCTTCTAACAACAGCTGAGCGGCTTCGTTCATATAAAGCGCAAGAATACGGTTTACATAAAAGCCTGCGCCATCTTGAACCACAATCGGTGTTTTACCTTGCTTTTTAGCAAATGCTACTGTGGTCGCAATCGTTTCTGCCGACGTTTTCTCATGGGCAATCACTTCGACTAACGGCATTTTCTCAACCGGCGAGAAATAGTGTAGACCAATAACATTTTCTGGACGGCTAGCCGCCTCAGCAATTTGGCCAATTGGCAAAGAGGAGGTATTTGAAGCAAAAATAGTATGTTCACCACACTCACGCTCTACATCTTTAACCATTTGATGCTTCAGCGCTAAGTCTTCAAAAACAGCCTCGACAACAATATCCGCATCTTTAATGCCTTTATATTCTGTCGTGGTTGTCATCAACGCCATCAAATTATCGCGAACGGCAGGTGTCATATGGCGGCGTTTAACACCTTTGTCTAGCAGTTTGTACGCATATGCCAATGCGTTACTCAGCCCTGTTTCGCTGATATCTTTAACTCGAGCAGGGATCTTAGCCTTAGTTGTCGTCACCGAGGCAATTCCACCACCCATTAGTCCACCACCAAGTACCATGACCTTATTGACTTGCTTAGGCTCTACATCACCGGCGCCAGTCTCTTTTTTCATCTCAGTGGTCGCAAAAAAGATACTACGCAGCGCTTCCGATTCTTTCGACATCACAAGTTCGGCAAAATGACTCGCTTCAACTTCAAGCCCTTTGACCATGCCCTTAGCCATGCCTTGGCGCACACAGTCAATTATTTTTGCCGGAGCGGGATAATTACCTTGGGTCTTTTTCGCGACTTGCTTTGCGGCTTGATCGAAAATAATGTTACGACCAGCACTTGTCCCTTCAAGCATTTTATTCATCAATGACTGTTGCTTTTTCTTCGCAGGGAGTTTGCCCGCTAAAGCCATTTCTACAGCTGTACGCAGTAAAATTGAATCAGGCACCGCATCATCCACCAAGCCCATTTTTAATGCTTGTTTAGGGCGAAGTTGCTTACCGGTTAACATCATATCAAGCGCAGTGGTTACGCCAACCAAACGCGGTAAACGCTGGGTACCGCCGCCGCCAGGAAGTAAACCTAATTGAACTTCAGGTACGCCCATCATGGTTTTTGGGTTAAGTGAACATACTCGCTTATGACAAGCTAAAGCGAGCTCTAAGCCACCACCTAAGCAAGCGCCGTTAATAGCAGCTACAACTGGGATCGATAAACTTTCAAGTTCATTAAATACCACATGGCCCTGCTGAGATAACTGCTTTGCATCTGCTGCGGTTTCACAAGCATCAAGCATAGAAATATCGGCACCAGCAACAAACGAGTCCTTTTTACCCGAGACTAATACCAAGCCTTTAATGTTAACATCAGCTTTGATTTCAGCGAGTACATCACTGATTTCAGGTCCGAATTCACTGCGCAGGGTATTCATGGTTTCGCCTGGTACATCCATAGTTAAAATGGCAATACCGTCATCGCGACGCGTTAAATTAAATGTCTTTTCCATGTGATTAATCCACCTCTACTATCATTGCTGCACCTAAGCCACCCGCAGCACATGCTGTTGCGAGACCCGTTCCACCACCACGTCGTTTAAGCTCATGACAAACTTGAGTCACCAAACGTGTGCCAGTAGCGGCAAATGGATGACCATAAGCTAACGAGCCACCAAGCACGTTAAACTTACTCATGTCGATGTCACCAATCGCACGGTTGCGCCCCAGTTTTTCTGCAGCAAATTTCTTCGAACCGAACATCTGCATATTGGCTAGCGTCTGCGCCGCAAACGCTTCATGCATCTCAATCAAGGTTAAATCTTCAAGTTCCATCCCCGCACGTTTAAGCGCGAGTGGTGTTGCATATGAAGGTCCCATTAGCATGTCTTGCCAAACATCGATGGCTGTAAAAGCATAACTCTTGATATAGCCAATCGGTGTGTAACCTAACGCTTTAGCGCGGCCTTCACTCATCAGCAATACCGCTGATGCGCCGTCTGTTAATGGTGTACTGTTAGCTGCTGTCACTGAGCCGTGTTTACGGTCAAAAGCAGGACGCAGCTTAGCGTAAGACTCAAGGGTTGAGTTCTCACGAATATTATTATCACGGTCGATAAATGACTTATAAGGCGGGACATGTGCTGCCATCACTTCTTCAGCCAATTTACCTGCATTCCAAGTTTCCGTTGCAAGTGTATGTGAACGGTGAGCTAATGCATCTTGGTCGGCGCGGCTGATATTGTAAGTCTTTGCCATTTGCTCCGCAGTTTGCCCCATAGACAAGCCAGTCGAATATTCGGCAACTGCCGGTGGCACTGGTAGTAAATCCTTGAGGCCTAAGCGGCGAAAAATAGCGAGTTTTTGGCCAAAACTGCGTGCTTTATTTAGATCAACTAAAGCGTGAGCCAGTCTTTTTGAGACGCCTATTGGTACTACAGAAGAAGAGTCTGCCCCACCAGCAATACCGATATCCATATTACCCGTCATGATCGACTCGGCCACGTTGACGGTGGATTGAAAACTGGTCGCACAAGCACGTGTGACACTATAAGCATCAGTACTGACATCCATACCGGTGCCTAGCACAATTTCACGAGCAATATTGGGCGCAGCTGGCATTAGCACAACTTGCCCATAAACAAGCTGCTGGATCTCTTTAGGATTAAGCTCTGAACGAGAAAGCAGTTCGTTAACCACCATCTTGCCCATATCTAACGCAGACACCCCATGAAAAGCCGTAGCTTGTTTTGCAAATGGTGTACGTAAACCCGAAACAATCGCGATTCTCTCGCCTCGCGCATTCGTCACCTGTTGTCTATCACTCATTTTTCGCCCTCTTATTCTGCTTGCTAACCTATGGCTGCACGCTTTCTTATATCCTTGAGAAACCTATTTGCCTTCAATTAAACAGGTCTGACCATTTAAAGTGTGATCTGATTCTAACTTCTTACTGAAAAGTTTTAAACACTTGTTTGTTTTTTTGCCTTAAATATATCCAAAACTTTTTAATTAACAAATATTAATGGATAAAAACTCAATAACTGTTGTCTATGTTTTTACTCATTAACGATTAAATGTAGCAAAAAAGGACGTTCTTAAAGGGGACTTTGGTCATGCCAATATGATGACTTATCAGCCTAACGGTAAATTGGCACTAGCCAAACCCTTAAGGAATTTTCTACTATGTCGTTGGTCTATATCTAACTAACTTTAAATAAACCGAGTAGCATCATGCCTTTGAGTCGATTTCACGCGTTACGCGAATACTTAAATACTGTCATTCTAGGACAGCCTATTCTCACCGAGAATCTACTAATTGCATTAATTGCCGATGGGCACCTATTGGTCGAAGGCCCACCAGGCCTTGCCAAGACCCGCGCAGTAAAAGCACTGTGTGATGGCGTCGAAGGGGATTTTCACCGTATTCAATTTACCCCGGATTTGTTACCAGCGGATTTAACCGGTACCGATATTTACCGTGCTCAAACGGCAACCTTTGAATTTGAAGCGGGCCCAATTTTTCATAACCTTATCTTGGCCGATGAGATTAACCGTGCGCCAGCGAAAGTACAGTCAGCTTTATTAGAAGCAATGGCTGAAGGGCAAGTCACAGTGGGTAAGCACAGCTATCAACTGCCAGAACTATTTTTAGTGATGGCGACACAAAACCCACTAGAAAACGAAGGTACCTATCCGTTACCTGAGGCACAACTAGACCGATTCTTAATGCATTTGAATCTAGATTACCCAAGCGCAGAAACTGAATTTGAGATCATGCGTATGTCTCGTAATGAGGCGCTTAAACAAGAAATGCCCCGCGTTGAGCCCATTATTCAAGCTGATATTTTTGCCGCCAGAGAGCACGCATTACAAATTTATCTCGCTGAGCCACTAGAGAAATACATCGTCGATATCATTATGGCGACACGCAAGCCTGAGGCTTATAGCCAGGAACTTGCCAGCTGGCTTGAATACGGCGTGAGCCCTCGTGCAACCTTATCAATTGAGCGCTGCGCGCGAGCACGTGCCTACCTGTACGAACGAGACTTTGTTTCACCCGAAGATATTCAAGCCGTTGCGCCTAACGTGCTGCGCCACCGCCTGCTATTGAGCTATCAAGCACAAGCTGATGGCGTCAGTGCCGACGATGTGATCAATCATATTCTTTCTCAAGTTGCGGTCCCTTAATGGTCAATACACAGCTGCCATTGTTTAGCGATGGCATTAATATTACTGAAAAAGAGTTACTTGCTTGCCAAAGCCTAGCGAAAGCTTTGCCAGAAAAACGCTCAAAAGCCAAAGCCAGTCTATCAGGCCATCGCGCCAGCTTGATTAAGGGCCGAGGCATGGAGTTTGCGGAGGTGCGTCACTACCAAAGCGGTGATGACGTTCGCACCATTGATTGGCGTGTCACGGCAAGGACTGGCAAAGCGCACACCAAGTTATTTGTTGAAGAGCGCGAACGCCCTGTTCTGCTATTGCTCGATCTTAGCCATAGTCTCTATTTTGGCTCGAGCTTAATGTTGCAATCTGTGCAAGCCGCTCACCTTGCCACGACACTTGGTTGGAGCGCGATATTACACGGTGACCGCTTAGGAGCATTAATTGCCACCGAAGAGGAGCATATCGAGCTTAAACCAAGAAGTCGCCAACAAGGCATATTGCAAGTTATCTCTGCCATAAAAAAACTACATGAAAATCAACTGAGAAATATTGCTGAGCAAGAACCAGAGCCCGATCATTTAGCTAAAGCTTGTCAAAGATTACGTCGGCTTGCCAAACCAGGTTCATTAATCTGGATAATCTCCGACGGTAGTCATTTTACGCCCGGATGCTTAGCTGCCCTATCGGACTTAAAACGTCACTGTGATATGGGGGCCTTTTTAGTCACCGATCCACTACGTCAAGGCCAATTGTCACTGCCTAAGCACTTTCAGCTGCCTGTGAGAGAGGGTTCAAAAGAGCTCATTATTGACAGAAACAGTTACGAGCAATGGCTAGCTAATCAACAAAATTTACAAAACCAATTTATTGAAATGATGCAAAAGCTTAATGTTGAAACCCGTATTATCGATGCAGGGCAACGCCTTAATCAGCAATTAGGGACGCTTAGATAAATGACCAATCCTGTTAATCCCGCACTTGCCTCGATGCAAGATATTCAAACACCTGTCGAAATAGGCCTCTGGCCATTAGCATACGGTTATTGGCTTGCACTGTTTAGCATCTTGGTGCTTGTTATGCTTGCCTGTGTCTGGCTAATAAAGCGTCGTCAACACCGTGCAGCAAAACGTGCTGCATTGGCTGAACTGGCCACACTCGATATTCACAATCAGCAATATGCCTCAGAGGTTAGCAGCTTGCTAAAGCGGGCCGCCATGAGCTATTGGGCTCGTAGCCAAGTTGCCCAACTCAGTGGTGATGATTGGTATCAGTGGCTTAACGCGCAAGTGACGACTCCTCAAGATGAACTGTGCCGATTACTAGCGACGCGTTTTCAGCCATCAAGCCTCAGCGATAAAGACAAGCAAGCGCTTAAGTCACATGCTCAAAACTGGTTAAAAGCCGCCTTACCGCTTACCAATAAGCAAGGTAAAACACACAATGAAATTAACAACGAGGTAAGCCCATGTTAACGCTTGCCTGGCCATTACTATTGCTACTGTTACCTCTACCGCTCATTTTTAGAAAGAAGCAGCAGACACAACAGCTTGGCGGCCATTTAATTTTGCCCGGTGCCAGCTTACCTAATCAAGTCGCTGCGACCGAAAAAAGCCAGGGTACTTGTAAACGCTATTGGATTGTATGGTGCTTACTCGTGTTAGCCTGCGCCCGCCCTTTATGGGTTGGTGAAGCCATTGAGCTACCCAGTAAAGGCCGTGATCTAATGTTATCGGTCGATCTCTCTGGCAGTATGCAAATAGAGGATATGGTGCTGGACGGTAAAGCCGTTGACCGTTTTACCCTTATTCAACATGTGATCAGTGACTTTATTGAACGTAGAAAAGGCGACCGAATAGGGCTTATCCTGTTTGCTGACCATGCATATTTGCAATCTCCGTTAACCCAAGATAGACGCACCGTTGCGCAATACTTAAAAGAAGCGCAAATCGGCTTAGTCGGTAAGCAAACCGCTATAGGCGAAGCCATCGCACTTGGGGTGAAACGCTTTGACAAAGTCCAGCAGAGTAATCGCGTCTTAATCTTACTGACTGATGGCTCAAACAACGCTGGAGCAATTTCTCCCGAGCAAGCGACGCAAATCGCCGAGAAAAGAGGGATCACTATTTACACCATAGGAGTGGGTGCTGATGTCATGGAGCGCCGAACCCTATTTGGTAAAGAGAGGGTCAATCCATCAATGGATTTAGACGAATCTCAATTACAGAAAATTGCTAAAACAACCGGTGGCCAATATTTTAGAGCACGCAATACCCAAGAGCTTGAGCAGATCTATCAAGTGATAGATACCCTTGAACCCGTGACTCGAGATCAATTAAGTTATCGACCACAAGCAGAACTATTTTACTGGCCGCTATGTCTGGCGCTGTTAACCTCGATTTTCATATCACTGAGTCAGGTCTCATTGTTTCGAACAAAATCGATTAGAACCAAATCTAACCCAATCAAAGGAGGACGTTAACCATGCATTTTTTACGTCCTGAATGGTTCCTTGCGCTGATCCCATTAGGCTTGCTACTGCTGTTTTTATATAGAAGTAAAACCGCAAGCTCTAGCTGGAACCATTATATTGCACCACATCTGGCTAAAGTACTGGTTGGTGGTTCGATTAAGAAAAAACACAATAACATTACTTATTTGGCTATCGCATGGCTTATCGCAGTATTTGCATTATCCGGCCCCGCCTTTGAGAAAAAAGCACTGCCGGTATTTGAGTCAGCTCAAGGGCGAGTTATCGTTATGGATATGTCACTGTCGATGTATGCTAATGACCTAGCCCCTAACCGCTTAACTCAAGCAAAGTTTAGAGCAACGGATCTTATCGATGAATTGCCTGACGGTGAAACAGGTTTAATTGCCTATGCAGGTGACGCATTTACCATTAGCCCACTAACGCGAGATAAAGCGACCCTGCTTAACCTTTTACCCACACTAACCCCTAGCATTATGCCAATTAAGGGGTCAAACCTTGAAGCAGCTATCACTCAGGCACAATCTTTATTAAGTCAGGGTGGGCATGTTCGAGGTGATATTATTTTATTTACTGACGGGATCACTAGTACTCAATTTAAGCGCGCCGAGTCGGTACTAAAAGGCAGTCCATATCGGCTAGCGATTATTGCGTTTGGTAGCCAACAGGGCTCACCGATAAAGCTACCCGATGGTCAGCTATTACGTGATAACGCCAATCAAATTGTTGTCGCTAAAACAGATTATGCCCTGCTAAAAGAGTTAGCGACCGACGCTAACGGCATACTAGTGCCAAGCCGAGCTGACGGTTCGGGGATCACTCAAATAAAGCAATGGCTCGCCACGACACAAGACACCAAAGCCAGTGATCTTGAAGGCGAAACATGGCAGGACTTAGGGCCCTATTTTGCGCTACTACTGCTATTACCTGCCCTACTGAGTTTTAGAAACGGTATGATTGCCACCTTTGCCCTGCTTCTGCTTATCCAGCCCAGTGAGCAAGCCTATGCCAGTGCATGGGGCGACCTGTGGCAAACCCAAGATCAGCAAGCCATGCAGGCTTACCAAGCTGATGACTATCAAACTGCTGCAGCGCAATTTGTCGACCCACAATGGCAAGCGAGTGCGCTTTATAAGGCGGGCGAATACGAGCAAGCACTCAGCGCATTTGAGCAAGATAGCTCAGCCAATGGTTTATATAATCAAGGCAATGTCTTAATGCAACTGGGACAATACGAGCAAGCGCAGCAGCGCTACCAGTCAGCCTTAGATAAGAAACCGCAGTTTGATGCAGCGCAGAGTAACTTAGCGTTAGCTAAAAAGCTCCAACAGCAACAAGAACAAGAACAACAAAATAGTGATCAGTCTGAGCAGCAACCAAAAGATGACCAGTCGCAACAAGACCCATCTCAACAAGACAAGTCACAAGATGGCCAATCAGACAGTGAGCAATCCAAAGATGAGCAATCCAAAGATGAGCAATCCAAAGATGAGCAATCCAAAGATGAGCAATCTAGTGATAATCAACCACAAGACAGCCAATCTCAAGAGCAACAGTCACAGCAGTCTGAGGATAAAGGTGAGCAAAGTTCACCTTCTCAACAAGAACAAGATCAGCAAGCGTCTGAACAACAAACCTCGAATCAAACTAAGGCTGATAACGATGCTGAGATGCAGGCTGAGGCTGAGGCAGACTCAATAACACAAAACGCTGAGGCAGATAAAGCGCAAGAGCAAGAGCAACAAGATCAATCAGCAAAAGCAGAGGCACAGGCCAATCAAGACGCTGGCCAGCCAGAAGCAGGATCGGAGCAAGCAGTTGCAAGCACAATCGTAACGGATGAGCCTTTGCCACCAGAAATGGAACGAGCTCTTCGTGCAATCGCTGATGATCCCCAAGTCTTACTGCGTAATAAAATGCAACTTGAATACCAGAAACGTCGCCAACAAGGCATCAATTCTAAGGAAATCGAACAGTGGTAATACGGCATATTTTTCTTTTAGCGATCATCGCCATTACAACCGCTTTTCCAGCGAGCGCGATAACCCAACTGCAAGCCTCTGTTGACCGTAATCCGGTGATGGAAGGAGAGACCTTGGTACTGACTGTAACTGCTGATGACGATCTCAACAGTGGCAAACTCGATACCTCATCACTGCTGAAAGACTTTATTGTTGGCCGAACCAGTATCAGCCGCAGTAAAAAAATCATGAACTTTGATGCCAGTAACGAAACGCGTTGGCAGGTACTGCTTTCACCTAAAAACAGCGGAAACCTAGTCATTCCTGCATTTAATATCGAGGGTATTAGCTCTAACCCCATCTCTTTATCTGTATTGAAAACAGGCTCTCAGCCCCAACAGATGCAAGATATCTTTATGCGAGCAAATATCTCTAGCGATGAGGCCTATGTAGGCCAAATGCTAACGTATAAGGTGAAGCTCTATTTAGCGCTAGAGCTACAACGTGGCGTGCTAAATGCCCCTGATCTTGAAGGTGCACAAATAAAGCAGCTTGGAGAAGATAAAGACAGCACTGAAATTGTTAATGGTCGTCGTTATCGGGTGATTGAACGCAATTATGCCATTATTGCCGACCAACCTGGTGAGCTGACCATTACAGGCGCCAGTTTCTCGGGTGATGTGCTAGTCCAATCAAGACAGAGCGGTGCCATGTTCTCATTTAATGAAAGCCGACCAACACAAACTCAAGCACCTAAAATGACGGTGCTGATCAACCCTATGCCAGCGGATTATCATGGTGAATGGTTGGTCTCTGATCTCGTGGTATTAAAAGAGGATTGGCCTGAGACTGCAACTGAATATAATGTTGGTGAGCCAATTACTCGCACCATCACCTTGCTCGCATCAAATACCGATGAAACGAGTTTACCAGACATTGTCATGCTAACCCCGAAGGCACTGAAAACCTACCCAGAAAAAGCGCAGCGCAATACGTTCCTTCGCGACAACCAAATGGTGTCTCAACTCACTCAGACCACAGCTATTGTAGCGACAAGTCCAGGTACTTACACCCTGCCTGAAATTACAGTGCCATGGTGGAATCCACACCTCAACAAACAGCAGTTTGCCACCTTGCCTGCCCGCACGATTGTCGTAAAAGGTGATACTGCTATGGCGCCTATTGAGCAGCAAGTGATACAAACGCCGACCAATAATAGCAGTAGTGGGTTTTGGCCTTGGTTATCTCTAGCCTTAGGTACCCTTTGGCTTATAACACTTGCACTGTGGCTTAACGCCCGTAAAAATCGGAGCGAACATGCCGACACAGACGCTAAGCCAATCATCGCGAAACCAAGCAATACCTTATCTGCTCTGCAAGCAGCCTGCCGCGCAAAAGATGCCACTCAAGTCCTAAACGGCCTTACTCGCTATTACACTGAGTTATATCGACAGCCAATGTCTCTAAGTCAAATTTCGATGACTGACTCTGTGATAGCTAACGCGATTGAACAAATGCAGCGAGCTGCATACAGCCCGAGCAAACTCACTAACAATATCGATTTTGCCCAGCTGTTATCCGTTGTCAGAAAAGCAGCAGCACCGAATACTCAAGCTAAATCATCGGCGTTAGTCAAGCTCAACCCCAGTTAAATCGATTGGGTAACTGACTCCTTAAAAAGACGCTTATATATAAGCGTCTTATTGTTTTTAGCCCTAATGCTATGTCCTCATAGCTTGCTTTTACACCGTTACACATAACCATTTACACCGCTAAACTTAACCATTGGTATTCCAACTTGAACGAGGTTAAGCTGTGTTTTATTGATCCAGTTAGAAAAAATAAAAATGTTTGATAGTTGGCGAAACAAAAAGTCGAAGTCCACGGTCTCTTCAGACATGGTTAGTAAACAACGACGATACGATAGCCTTGTCAGGGCACTTCATGCCGATATTTACCGTTTCGCCTACTGGCTATGCGGCGATAAACATATCGCAGAAGATATCACCCAAGAAACGTTTCTCCGTGCTTGGCGCTCTCTTGACTCTTTAAAAGATGAGAAAGCCGCTAAAGCTTGGTTGATCACTATTTTACGTCGAGAAAATGCTCGCCGTTTTGAGCGTAAGCAGTTTAATTACTCCGATATAGAACAAGAATTTATTGAAGATACTTTTTCGGGCAGTACCGAAGAACATGTAGAACAACATTTAATACAGCGACAAATTTCTAAGTTAGAACTTGAATATCGAGAACCACTATTACTGCAAGTTATTGGTGGCTTTAGTGGTGAGGAGATCGCAAAAATCCTCGACTTGAATAGAAATACCGTTATGACACGTTTATTTAGAGCGAGAAATCAGCTGAAAGATGTACTTGAACAACCAAAACACAGGGGTCAATCCAATGGATGAGCTTACGTTTCGTCGCCAGGCCTACAGTGAACCCAATAACCAAGATCCTGACTTTCTCGATGCTGCGATGGAGTCAGTAGAAAGGGAGGCCTTTTTAAACGATCTAAAAGGGTTAGACAATAAAATCGAGCGAGCATTAAGCATCGATGTTCCCGATGATCTAGCGGCAAAGTTACTGTTAAGACAACAGCTACAACATCATCACTCACAGCGCCGCAAAACCGGTTTTGCCTTTGCACTGGTGGCTTCGGTCGCATTTTTAGCGGGCATGACTTTTACGTTAATGAGAATGGGGCCCGTAGATCTTAGTCAACACGCCTTAGCGCATGTGCATCATGAAGATAAAGCCCTGCGTATTGATCAAAATGTACAGTTTCAAGATGTAAACTTTCAACTTGCTTCTCTTGGCGGGCAAAACGATATGAGGTTTACCCAGCAACCGGGTAAAGTCTTTTACAGCACTTACTGTGACTTTCAAGGTGTACAAAGCCTTCATTTGGTCATGCAAGGTGAACAAGGTAAAGTGACCCTGTTTATCGTACCGCTAGAAGATCGCATGGTGCTTGAAGAAGCCTTTGCAGATAACAAATACAAAGGGATGGGCTTTGCGACAGACAACGCATACATGTTACTCGTCGGTGAACAAAGCCAAGACCTTAATTACGTTAAAAACGAAATTAAGCAAACTTTCATCTAAATCTCTTCACAACCAATGATGCTCAAAGTGCATCATTGGTTAGATCTTCATCACATATCCCTCCTTTATTGAGCCTTAGCTCATAAATCTGCTAGCATAGCGCCCACATAAATAGAAAAGAAAAGAAGCGTGAACCACACATGACAATTGAATTACCCGTTTTAATTACTTTTATCGCCTATCTCGCTTTGATGATGGGCATAGGTTTATGGGCTTATAAAGCAACAGATTCTGTAGACGATTATATTTTAGGTGGCCGCGGTATGGGCCCTGCTGTAACTGCACTCAGTGTGGGGGCATCCGATATGTCTGGCTGGCTACTTCTTGGCTTACCTGGCGCGGTCTATCTAGGCGGATTAGGGGAAGCCTGGATTGGCATCGGTTTAGTTTTTGGTGCTTGGCTCAATTGGCTATTTGTCGCGAGACGTTTGCGTGTTTATACGCAATTTACTGATAACGCCCTCACGCTACCTGACTTTTTTGAAAAACGTTTCGAAGATAAGCAAGGCACATTAAAGCTGGTTTCAGCTATTACTATCTTAGTATTCTTTACCTTCTATGCTTCATCAGGCATGGTTGGCGGCGCCATTTTATTTGAAAAAGTATTTGGGCTCGATTACACCTTAGCGCTGCTGATCGGCTCTACCATTATCGTAAGTTATACCTTCATTGGTGGCTTTTTAGCCGTTAGCTGGACTGACTTTGCCCAGGGCTGCTTAATGCTGGTTGCGCTCCTAATCGTTCCGGTGGCCATTTTTAGCCTTCCTGAAACACAAGTTGGTCTAGAGAACATCGATCCCGCTATGTTGTCTTTGTTTAATGAAAATACCACTTTTATTGGCTTTATATCGCTAATAGCATGGGGACTTGGCTATTTTGGTCAACCACATATTCTTTCGCGCTTTATGGCTATCGCGTCGCCTGATGATATTCCTGTATCACGCCGCATCGCAATGAGCTGGATGCTACTAGCATTATTAGGTGCTTTAGCAACTGGTATTGCAGGTAGTCTTTACTTTGCGGCCGAGCCATTATCAAATCCTGAAACGGTATTCATTCACCTCGCGCACGCCGCCTTTAACCCATGGATTGGTGGTTTACTTATTGCCGCTATCTTGTCGGCGATTATGAGTACTATCGACTCGCAGCTTCTAGTGTGCTCTAGTGTTGTCACTGAAGATTTCTATAAAAAATGGTTACGTCCTCAAGCGCAAAGCAAAGAGCTTATGTTAGTCGGTCGTATTGGCGTATTGGCCATTGCTGTTATTGCAGGTATTGTTGCCCTTAATCCAGATAGTAGCGTGCTTGGTCTTGTGAGCTATGCATGGGCCGGTTTTGGAGCCGCATTTGGTCCTGTTGTATTACTTTCACTATTTTGGCGTAACTATAGCCGCAATGGCGCTATCGCTACCATCATTGTTGGCGCGCTTACCGTTGTGATTTGGAAGCAACTCACTGGCAGCATTTTCGACATCTATGAAATTCTACCTGGATTTATTTTAGCCACACTTGCAGGTGTACTCGTCAGTAAAATGCAAAGCCCTTCAGAGGCTATTAAACAGCAGTTCGATAGCTTCGAAGCTAAGCTATCGCAGCAATAGCGAACTAAAGCAGATAAAAAGCGTACACTTGTACGCTTTTTTTATTTTTATCAACAACCTCCTAAACACCCCACCCGTTACATTCCATTAACGCACAATCAAACCAACTCATATGCCCAAGCCTATGCTAGCTATACTTTCTATAGCCAGTTTCAATTGCGCTGTTAATTTAACCGCCATAAAAACGCGCAACAATTAACTAATAATCAACAATAAAACGATTCTGGTCGGAGTTGTTAGCTTGCTCACATCTCCCTACTATGCACTGGTCTAATAAGTGGATCTTGCCGCTAATCATGAATTAGCCCCCAATAAGCAAGACCAAAATATAATAGAGATGATAATAATGAAGAATTTCAACAAGACTCTTATTGCTGTATCAGTAGCTCTAGTAAGCACTCAAACAATGGCTGCGGGCTTCCAAATTAACGCCCAATCGGCAACAGGTGTTGGCCGTGCATTCGCCGGTGACGCAGTGATAGCCGATAACGCATCAGTACTTTCACGTAACCCAGCAGCTATGGCATTGTTTGATGAGAAACAACTTTCAATGGGCTTAACTTATGCTGACGTACAAGTTGAAGTTCAAGATGTATTTGTTAACTCAAACCTAGGTGAACTCCATTACGGCAGCATAGATGATGGTGCCGAAGCGAAAATAATTCCGAACTTTTACTATGTTAGCCCAGTAAACGATAAATTCGCTTACGGTGTTGCTATGTTCAGTAACTTCGGTACAGGTACCGATACTACCGATTTGTCAAACAACATCGTTGCAGGTGCAATACCCGCTCCTATTGATCTGCTTGGTAAGACTGAAGTGACAACTATCAACTTCAATCTAAGCGCATCATACCGCATCAACGATAACTTGAGTGTGGGTGCAGGTCTTGATGTGATCTATGGCTCTGGCACGTTAACGCGTGGTGGTGCAATGCCAACACCTGAAGGACCACAACATTTAGAGCTCGTTGATGTAGATGCAGAAGGTATCGCTTTTGGTGGTATTGTCGGCGCTGTATATGAAATCAATGCAGACAACCGTTTTGGTATGAGCTACCGCTTCAGCCCAGAGTTCAGCGCCGACGGTACTGTGATATTCGCTGGCACGCACTACGAAGAGATCAACATTCCGCTTCCAGATATTTTCCAAGTTGCAGGTTTCCATCAGCTAACAGAAAAGTTTGCATTGCATTACACAGCGCAGATGACCACTTGGGGAGATTTCCACGAAATCACTGTTACCGATCCTTCTGAAGCTCAACTAAAAAAATATGCTTGGGATGACTCTTGGTTATTCAGTGTTGGTGGTACATATACTCTAACTGACACATGGACACTGCGTGCTGGTTACATGTTTGACCAAGGCGTAGTCGGTGAAGTCAGCTCAATCTCTATTCCAGATTCAGACCGTCAGTGGTACACAATGGGCGCGACTTACAACCTCTCTAAAAACACCAGTTTAGACTTTGGTATTGCATTTGTTCGCGGTGAAGAAACCAACCTTACAGAACAAAGCTCTGTATTAGGCTTAGTAGGTAACCTAAACCCAGCTCTAGGCGATGATTTAAGTACTGTACATGCGACAACTACATCAAACGCAACGTACTACTCTATCCAGTACAACTACAAGTTCTAAGCTAAACACTTAACAGTAAAACTGCTTGTGTTTTAAAAGCCGCATATTAATGCGGCTTTTTTATTGCCTTTAGTCTATCGCCCTGAGTTCTGATGAATCCCATATACTGATGAAAACTTATTCATTGTCTTAACCAGCTATTCCCTGCTAACTTAACAGTACTGGCAATCACTCTGAGTACTTTATGTCTAAGCACAACGCCCTACCCGCCCTTATTCTTGGTGGTTTACTCTGCTTTGGCCTGATAATGTCAGCGAGTACCGTTGGCGATAAACTGATTAAGATGAAAGCGATGGATCGAACGGTCACCGTAAAAGGCTTAGCCGAAAAAGAGGTGCGAGCAAACATTGCTATTTGGCCAATTCGATTCAGTGAGGTCGATAACAATCTCAATGACCTTTACCAGACAGTGCAGAGCAAAACGAACAAGGTCGTCGAATTCTTACAGCAGCAAGGCTTTAGTGACAGTGAAATAACCGTTGCGCTACCTGCAATTGAAGACAGACAAGCCCAAGGTTATGTCGATCCAAATGTTAAATACCGTTACGCCGCTAAAATCTCTATTTCTTTATATACTGACAAAGTCGATTTACTGCTTAAAACCCGCACTAATATGTTGAGCCTAGTTAAAGACGGCATTGCCATTTCCGATCAAGACTACAATAGTAAAGCGCAGTTTTTGTTTACAGAGCTAAACAGAGTCAAACCAGAAATGATTCAATCTGCCACTCAAAATGCACGCCAAGTCGCAGAAAAATTTGTCAAGGACTCTAATTCCAAGCTAGGTAAAATTAAAAAAGCGACGCAAGGACAATTTAGTATTAACGACAGAGACAGCAATACTCCCTACATCAAAAAAATCCGTATCGTGTCAACATTGACCTACTACCTTAACGATTAAGTTAGCAAGCTGAAAAACATCCATCGCATTTTTCTAATGAATAGTTATTGCAGTTAGCCACCTCTTCCATTAGAATTATTGCATGGATTGATTTTGACGTATAATAATTATGAAAAAAACACTAGTGGGTTATCTCTTATTAGGCTCTATCCCCTTCATCAGCATCCCTGCAGCAGCTGAAAGTAAGCAGCTCGAGTCTATAACGGTGGCTGCAAAGAGCTATGCTAATTGGGTATCTCTTGACGCAATTGTGGAGCCAACTCAATCCGCGACCGTCTCAGCCCAAACTTCTGGTCGAATTATCAATCTTAACTATGATATTAATGATTTCGTACCTGAAGGCGCGGCTTTACTCGAGATCACCAATAAAGAGCAAGGTGCACAACTTGCTGCTGCCGAAGCTGATTACGCCAAAGCCAATGCACTTAACACAGAAGCTCAACTGCAGCTTGAACGCTATCAACAGCTATTCCCCAAAGGCGCCATTTCAAAAGGGGAAATGGATGAAGCAGAGGCCAATGCCAAATCAACCAAACAGGCGGTTAGCGCGGCTAAAGCACAAATAACTCAAGCAACAGAGTCGTTAAAATACACGATTGTTAGCGCACCTTTTTCAGGCGTTGTAACCCAAAGACATGTAGAGCAAGGTGAAACCGTCAGTCCTGGACAGCCACTCTACTCTGGCTACTCAGTCAACCAAATGCGCGCCGTCACCCAAGTTCCTCAACGTTATATCGAAGCACTAAAACAGCAGCCCGTGTTCAAGTTAACCTTAGATAACGGCCAACAGTTCGACGTAGATACCCCGACTCTGTTCAGTTTTGTTGACCCTCAAAGTCGCAGCTACAAAGTGCGTATACCACTGCCTCAAAACACTCAGGGCGCATTCCCAGGAAGCCTTATCAAAGCGCAGTTTATCAGTGGCAGTCGACAGGCTATTTTTATTCCTCAATCGGCATTACTGACTATGAATGAGCTCAGTGCCGTTTATATTCAGCAAAATGACACCTGGGTACTCAATCAAGTGAGGTTGGGCCAGACCGATAACGCAATGGTTGAGATCCTTGCGGGCTTATCCGATGGCGATATTGTCGCAAAAGATGCCTATCAGGCACTACTAATGCTTAAGCAAAGTCATAAACCATAAAACCTAATCGAATCTAGCCGAAGAGCTTTAAGGAAGACCTGTCATGCAAACTCAAACTAAATTAGGTATTTCTGGACGCATTGCTAGCGCTTTTCAATCCAGTGCTATCACGCCATTATTAGCGCTGCTGGGCTTATTGTTTGGACTTTTTGCAGTCTTAGTCACGCCCAAAGAGGAAGAACCCCAAATCGATGTGACCTTTGCCGATGTGTTTGTGCCTTTCCCCGGCGCAACACCACGCGAAGTCGAGAGCCTGATTACTTTGCCAATCGAACAGGTGATCTCAGAAATTAAAGGTATCGATACCCTCTATTCGTTTTCACAGCCCGACGGCGCACTGTTTATTGTGGTATTTGAAGTCGGAATTGAGCGTAATGACGCCATTGTGAAATTGTACAATCAACTCCACTCTAACCTCGACAAATTCCCCCTAAAGGCGGGTGTCGGCGAGCCACAAATTAAGCCTCGTGGAATTGATGATGTGCCCATTGTCAGCCTCACCCTATGGTCCAAACAGCCTCAAGTCTCTGCTGAGCAACTCACTCATATTGCCAACGGCTTAGAAACTGAAATTAAACGTATTGCAGGCACCAGAGAGATTAACTCGGTAGGCGAGCATCAGCTGACACTAAACGTCAGAATTGACCCGCTGAAGATGAACTATTACGGTGTCTCTTTTAATGAAATAAACCAAAGTCTCAGTAGCAACAACCACATTTCGATGCCAGCCTCTCTCGTACAAGGGAACCAAGAAATTAAGGTACAGGCAGGCCAATTCCTACAAAATATTGAAGATGTAAAACAGCTAGTCGTTGCGGTTAAACAAGATAGCGGCGGTCAAGCGGCTCCTGTTTATCTTGCCGATCTGGCGGATATCACCCTTAAATCAAACATTCCGCTAAAAAGTGCCTGGCATGGCGATAAGCAAGATATTTACCCCGCGGTGACCATCGCCATCGGTAAACAGCCAGGCAAAAATGCGGTCGATGTTGCCAACGCAATTTTAGATCGCGTCAATCAAGTTGAAAATGTCCTGCTCCCTGATGGCGTAGAGATCAGCGTATCGCGCAATTATGGAGAAACCGCAGGCGACAAAGCCAATACCCTCATTTTAAAGCTACTTTTTGCTACAGCGGCTGTCGTCATCCTAGTGTTGATAACCATGGGCGTCAGAGAAGCGATGGTCGTCGGCATTGCCATTATCATCACACTAGCACTGACCTTGTTTGCTTCTTGGGCCTGGGGGTTTACCCTCAATCGCATATCGCTATTCGCGTTGATTTTCTCTATCGGGATTTTAGTCGATGACGCTATCGTGGTGGTTGAAAATATTCATCGGCATATGGCAATGGGTAAGCGTTCTTTTGCAGAGCTTATCCCTGTTGCCGTTGATGAGGTCGGAGGCCCCACCATCTTGGCCACATTTACCGTTATTGCAGCGCTACTGCCAATGGCCTTTGTATCTGGATTAATGGGGCCCTATATGAGCCCTATTCCCATCAATGCCAGTATGGGCATGCTGATCTCTCTTGCCGTCGCATTTATGATCACTCCTTGGCTCAGTAAAAAACTGCTTAAACACAAGCATACCGACCCAAATATGCCACAGCCAAGTGAAAACAGCGGTGCGATGTTTACCCTGTTTAACCGCCTTATTGGCCCATTTGTGCTAGGTAACAATGCCCGCAAAGCTCGTTTCGGCTTAGCCGCGGCCATATTTGTGCTTATCGGGGCGGCTATTGCGCTCCCCATTGGCAAACTCGTGGTGTTAAAAATGCTACCGTTTGACAATAAGTCAGAGTTTCAAGTCATGGTCGACCTGCCAGAAGGCACGCCCGTTGAACAAACCCAAAAAGCCTTGAAGGAACTCGGCCGCTACCTCAATCAAGTTGAAGAGGTGGCAAGCTATCAGCTCTATGCAGGTACAAGTGCCCCCATGAACTTTAACGGACTTGTGCGTCACTACTTCCTACGTCAAACCCAAGAGCTAGGTGATATCCAAGTGAATTTGGTCGATAAGAAACACCGCGACCGCGATAGCCACAGTATTGCCTTATCAGTGCGAGAGCCACTGCAAGCCATTGGCGCTAAATATAACGCCAATATTAAAGTGGTTGAAGTGCCACCAGGCCCACCGGTATGGTCGCCTATTCTTGCAGAAGTTTATGGTCCTAGTGAAGCGATACGTGAGCAAGCTGCAAACGAGCTGCTCGGCGTATTTAAACAGACCAAAGATGTGGTCGATATCGATATTTATCTGCCTGAATCCGCCGCTAAATGGCAAGTCATCATCGACAGAACAAAAGCGAGTTTACTCGGCGTACCTTATAGCCACATTGTTGATTTAGTTGCTACGGCTGTTGGTGGTAAAGATATCAGCTATTTACATAAAGCGGATCAAAAGCGTCCCGTCCCAATCAACATCCAGCTACAAGAAGCTACCAAAGTTGATTTGGATCAAGTGCTTAATTTAACGTTGCGCGGCCATAACAATCAAGCTATCGCGTTATCAGAACTGGTCCGCATCGACAAAGGTAATATTGATAGTCCTATTATCCATAAAAATATGATCCCAATGATCATGGTCGTCGCTGATATGGCGGGGCCACTCGACAGCCCTTTGTACGGTATGTTTGATATGGTGGGCCAAATCAACGATGAGCAAGGCTTAGGCTTTGAGCAGCACTATGTAACCCAGCCAAATGGACTCGATAGCGTCGCGATTCTTTGGGATGGTGAGTGGAAGATCACCTACGAAACGTTCAGAGATATGGGGATTGCCTATGCCGTTGGAATGATCGCCATCTATTTCTTGGTGGTCGCCCAATTTAAATCATACATTGTACCGTTAATTATTATGGCGCCTATTCCATTGACCATTATAGGTGTCATGCCTGGTCATGCATTACTTGGTGCACAATTTACTGCAACATCAATGATAGGCATGATTGCGCTGGCAGGAATTATTGTACGTAACTCGATATTACTGGTTGATTTCATTCACCAAGAAACCGCCGCTGGCGTGCCATTTCAGCAAGCCGTTATCCACTCTGGCGCGGTAAGAGCAAAACCTATCATGCTAACCGCATTAGCAGCCATGATAGGTGCACTGTTTATTATCGATGACCCCATATTCAATGGTCTTGCGATAAGCCTTATCTTTGGAATTTTAATCTCAACCTTATTAACACTGGTTGTGATCCCCGTGCTGTATTACGCGGTGATGAAAAAGCGATACTTAAAATAGTACTAAGATGTCATTCAACGTTAGATATTGGCGCTAACAATGCGCCAATATCCTTATCAAAATCGATAACCGCTTAGCTGGTTCTAAAAAGGAGTTTCTATGTCTATTGAACGCGCCATTATGGCATTTGCAGGGTTTATGGTTTTAGTATCTTTAGCCTTAACTGTTTGGATTAACAATAATTTTATCTGGCTCACGGTTTTTGTAGGAGCTAATTTATTTCAAAGCGCCTATACTGGATTTTGTCCGGCAGCGATGATATTGCGTAAGTTTGGCTTCAAATCAGAAGCAGAGTTAGCGACTGCCAATCAAGATTAAATAATGATAAATAAAGGTATATTGATGAGTAACGCTTTTAATTTGCAGCAAAAACAACCAAAAACAATGACATGGTTGCTAGGCCTAAGCTTACTGCTAATCATGTTTAGCACGTTGACCATGGCCGCAGACCAAGACCCTAAGGTCACTTGGCAAAAAATTGAAGCCGGCGCCTTAGTGGTGGACGTTCGTACCCCTGAAGAGTTTGCTCAAGGCCACCTACCAAACGCCATCAATATTCCTTATCAGCAAATCGATAGCGCATTTGCAAAACAACAGATCGCCAAAGATCGCTCAGTGGTTGTCTATTGCCGTAGCGGTAACCGCAGTGGCATCGCTAATAAAATGTTAGTGGGCGAAGGTTATACCAATGTCTATAATGGCGGCGGTTATCAAATGCTGATGAGTAAACAGCATTAGTTTCTAATAAATCGAAAATAACCGTTAAAGAGAGCCTTATGGCTCTCTTTTTATTGCTTAAGGATATTGTGAATTTAATCCCTAAAGATCTACCACAAATAAACTGATATAATTAGTTCATTCTAGTAAGTACGAACAAGACGGCTCCAACAAGACTATGACCCAAGCAAACAACCCACTTCACGGCATAAAGCTCGAAGATTTATTAACAGATCTTGTCGACCATTATGGTTGGGAAGAGTTAGGCAGCCGTATTGATATCCGCTGCTTTAATCATGATCCAAGCATTAAATCGAGTTTAAAATTTTTGCGTAAAACGCAATGGGCAAGAGATAAAGTAGAATATCTTTATCTAAAAATGAATAACTTACCTTTGCCTCCACCTAGGGACTATGACGCTGTGATCTCTGTTACTAAACCAAAGAAGTCGCAAGAGCCACTACCTGAAGCGAATGCCAAGATTTGGGGCAAGTAACCTGTGTAACATGCAGTACAATATATCGGTTTAGTGATTAAACCGATATATTTCAATTCATAGGCCAAGCTAAGCCAAAGTCATTTGAATTTATAGCCTTAAGCCTCTATCTCTTAAATACTCTAGCCATTCCATTCGAGTGCGCTGTGCTTATCATAAGCCGCTATCTAAATGGGGAACTCAAAGATTAAGCGCCAAACCTCTATCCCATCGCCCTTACGATAACTCAAGCCAAAGCGTTTAATATTAATCAGATCCCAACCTACCGGTTTAGAAAAAGCCAGAGTGGCTCCAACTTCAAAACTATTCGCCACCAGCACGTCTTCTTCAAACGGGGTGGTAAACTTCAATTTATCAAAGTACCAATAGCCAGCAACAAAGAACCGCGGTTCAACCTCAACACCTTTGACTTGAAAGTAGTAGTTAGTGCCAATATCAATGCCTGACTGCACCGCAGAATATGACTCACTCGCGCCATCATGCAAGGTGTTATAACCCGCAAAGAATACCCGATTAACCCATTGTGGATGGGTATTGCCCAGCTCAAAATCAAGCAGACTCGACATCCCAGCCGAATAGATGACCACATCATTACTATTGGTAAAGTTAGTACCAAAACCGAGATCGGCATAGGTCTGGAATTCATGAGTTTCAGACGTTTTAATCCGATACTCCAGCCCAGGGGTTACGGTCAAGGTTCCCACGCTTGATGGCAACTCGCCATCAGGCAAATCACTCCAGGTAAAGTTAAAAAAACCCATGGAAACCGGCGTTCTGAGCACTAAGGACTCAGTCTCTGAGCGCTGTAGATCAAAACTAATAGGAATGTTAGCCACAGTAGCATTTTGCCCGGACGTTCGATAAAGACCGCTGCCTAGATAATTAGCGAATGCGTAATGACTGTAATCAGTCTCTGCCTGAGCAGGCACTATAATCAAAAGAGGTAGACTTGAAAGGTAACGCAAACGGGCCATAAATTGATTTTAAACTTAATTAAACTCTAATCGATAGCCCGAATATAGCGGTATAGCAGAGTAAAGCCAAGAAAATAAAGACTTTACTAAAAGGTATTAATCTTGTTTTGCTTCAGGATCCACTTCAGTAAAGTGGTACTCAGACATCATGTGACCCAACTCGGTCGACTTTGTCTTGAGGTAACCTTCGTTATAGCGGTTTTTACCCACTTGCAGTGGCACTCGCTCAACGACCTCTAAGCCAAAACTTTGCATCGCTTTCACTTTTCGAGGGTTATTGGTCATTAGACGTACTTTTGCGACACCAATTTTTTCCATCATAGGAATGATCATGTCGTATTTACGCATATCGGCTTCAAAACCTAAGCGTTCGTTCGCTTCAACCGTATTAGCACCTTGATCTTGCAGCTCATAGGCACGGATTTTATTCAGTAAACCAATACCACGCCCTTCTTGGCGTAGATAAAGAATAAAACCTTGGCCTTCTTCAGCCACGTTTTGCATCGCCGTTTGTAGCTGAAAACCACAATCGCAACGCAAACTAAATAGCGCATCACCGGTTAGACATTCTGAATGAATACGCCCGAGGATTGGCGCGTCTGGAGAAAATGTACCAAAGGTAAGCGCGACGTGCTCTTTACCTGTCTCACTATCTTCAAAACCATGCATTTCGAAAACACCCCAAGGGGTGGGTAATTTTGAAGACGCGATGTATTTAATCGACATGAAAAAACCTTAACGACAACTCTCATTCCATGAGACTGCAAACGTCCTGATAAAGAAAATAAATGCTTGAGACGATACTCTTGCTAGCTCAAATATTCAATCAGTCTATGGCTTAAAGCATTCTCTAATCGGCCATAGACTTAACTTGAGCAAGCATAAGCCCAGTGCTTAAAGATAACCTTGAAGCGGCTCACTAAATCAATAACTAAACGCGCTTAAAACTCTTTTGGCGCAAAGCCTGTGACTTGCTTAATACCCATTTCACGACCTAAAGCCGTCATTGGATGAACCACAACCAAACCTTTAACAGACTTTTTCAACTTACCCATGTCTGCCTGCTCGGCTTTAGTTAATACACGGCTAAACTGAAGACCCGTAACCGTGCCGCCTTGCTTGCTTAACTCGCGTGTTTGCTGAGCTTTAACAGCGCTGATCCGTTTAGTCATAGCTGCAATTTCTTGCTTAAACTGTATGATAACAGTCGGATCGGTACGCTTTTCAGCTGCTGCTAGCTTACGACGAAATTTGTCTAACTTATCGTTGAGCGTTTGCAGCTCCTGCTTTAAATTCATTTACAGACCTTAAATTCAAATCTAATTTACACGTTTAGAAACAAAAACAGCCTCAGTTAACTGACGCTGTTTTGTCATTATTGCCACATTATAACAGTATATAAGCCAATTTAACCTAGGTTTATAGCTAAACAACTGACAAGTTACGTCAGTAATATGCTCAATCTACCTGAGATAATGGATCTCTTGGTTACTACTGCCCTTAAAAACTAAGCTGGGGTCGGCAAGTGACTGCTCAAACTTACCATCAATCACGACATTGACTAAGTCGACAATTTCCTGCTGCTGAGCCGTTAAACTGCCTAAAGTGTAGCCAGTCCATAGCCAAATATCTTTACCAGGGCATTGCTCCCTCACCTGCTTAACTAGCGACAAAATTGCTGTCAGGTTTGCAGGAAACAGAGGGTCGCCACCGGATAACGATAATCCACGGCGTTTAATACGTTCATCATTTAAGTCATCAATAATACGCTGTTGCATCTGTTCATCAAAAAGGTGACCAGAACAAGGGTTCCAGGTGGATTGGTTATAACAACCACGACATTGGTGCTCGCACCCCGACACGAAAAGGGTCGCACGAGTACCGGGGCCATTAATTACATCTGTCTGATAGTATTGATGATAATTCATATTAAACTCGTTTCAGCTTGGGAGATAAAAAAAGGTGCTGAACAGAGCACCTTTAGTTTAGCTAACACCTTTAGAAGTATCAGCCACTCTATTTACTTTAAATACAATATCTTGCCAAATAATCAACTGTTTTGTAATTGTATTAAAAGTTCATCAAGCTTCCCTTTAATACTGTGATCAACAGAGTTTATATTTAATGCAGGTATCAAGTAATCCTTAACCAATTCTCTATAGTCCTCAGGAATGTCCTCAATTGTTTTTGATGACAAAGCAAGATTTAATTGCTGACATTCATCAGCATCAAGACTGCAAGCATTTTTCAGAGAGAATAACTTAAACAACATCATATTTATCACCCTTTATTATAAATGCTTAACGCGGCGCTTAACTTCTTCTTGCTTACCATAGTTAAACGGTCTTGCATCTGGGCTACCTAAGTAACCACATACACGACGCGTCACAGACACACGGCTTGGTTCATGGTTGCCACACTTAGGGCACGTAAAACCTTTACTGGTACAGCTAAACTCACCGGTATAGCCACAGTCGTAACACTCATCGATTGGGGTGTTAGTGCCGTAATATGGCACTCTGCTAAAACTGTAATCCCATACGTTCTCTAACGCTTCTACGTTATTTTGCATGTTAGGGAATTCGCCATAACAGATGAAACCACCGTTCGCTATCTCTGGGTATGGCTGTTCAAAATCAATCTTATCGTAAGGGTTCACTTGTTTTTCAACGTCCAAATGGAAGCTGTTTGTGTAGTAACCCTTTGCGGTAACGCCATCAACCACACCAAATATCTTGGTATCAAGTGCACAGAAGCGGCTACACAAGTTCTCACTTGGCGTGCTGTACAGGCTGAATGCGTAACCAGACTCTGCTTTCCAGCTGTCGGTGGCTTGTTTCATGTACTTAATAACCGCAATGGCTTTTTCACGTAGCAGTTCGCTGTCGTAAACATGCTCGTCTGTGCCATAAAGCGCATTAATAGTTTCATGCAGACCAATATAGCCTAATGAAATTGATGCACGACCATTTTTGAAGATCTCAGAAACATCATCATCAGCTTTTAGACGCACACCACACGCACCTTCCATATATAGGATAGGGGCAACGCGCGCTTTAACACCTTCAAGGCGAGAGATACGAGTGTCCAAGGCCTTACGAGACATGGCTAAACGCGCATCTAAAATACGGTAGAACTCTGCTTCATCACCTTTTGCTTCAAGCGCAATACGTGGCAAATTCAAACTCACAACACCTAAATTGTTGCGGCCTTCATGCACAAGCTCACCATCTTGCTCAAAGGTTCCTAAGAAACTACGGCAACCCATCGGCGTCTTAAATGACCCTGTCACCTTCTCAACTTGTTCATAGTTAAGAATATCTGGGTACATACGCGTGGTAGCGCACTTAAGTGCCAACTGCTTAATGTCGTAGTTACAATCGCCTGTTTTATGGTTAATGCCATCGCGAATAGCAAAAACAAGTTTTGGGAATACCGCTGTTTTACGATTTTTACCTAAACCTGCAATACGCACTGTCATCATAGACTGCTGAATTAAGCGTGATTCCCAAGAGGTACCTAAACCGAAACCAAAAGTCACAAATGGGGTTTGACCATTTGCAGTATGTAGCGTGTTAACTTCATACTCTAATGACTGAAATGCATCGTGACACTCTTTTTCAGTTTGCGCAGTGGCAAACGCTTTTGCGTCGGTAATGCCCCAATTAAGCGCTACCTGGTAGTGCTTGTCGTAACTCTTCGCCACAAAGGGTGCCAATACTTCATCGATACGGTTAATCGTTGTACCGCCATAGATGTGGCTTGCCACTTGCGCAATAATTTGTGCGGTCACTGCAGTCGCGGTAGAAATTGACTTCGGGGTTTCAATTTCAGCATTACCCATCTTAAAGCCCTGAGTTAACATGCCGCTAAGATCAATAAGCATACAGTTAAACATCGGGAAGAATGGCGCGTAATCTAAATCGTGGTAGTGGATCTCACCAGACTCATGTGCGGCAACGACATCTTTAGGCAAAATGTGGCATTTTGCATAGTGCTTAGCCACGATACCCGCAAGCAGATCGCGCTGAGTTGGGATCACTTTAGAGTCTTTATTAGCGTTCTCATTCAACAAAGCCGCATTGCTTTGCTCAACTAAACCACGGATCTCTTTATTCAAGCGGCTGCTAACTTCACGATTGATATCTCTATCGTGACGGTATTCGATGTAAACGCGCGCCAAAGATTTATACGGCCCTTCCATGAGCAAGTTTTCAACGGTGTCTTGCAGATCATGGATATTAACTTCTGCTAACTGCGAAACACTTTCTCTCACATTTTCCGCAATCTGTTGTGCATATTCAGCGCACTCAATACCTGCCGAGTTAGCAGCTGCTATCACGGCGTCTTTAATCCTTGTTTCGTCAAAAGGCGTACGGTAACCATCCCGTTTAATAACCACTGGCATTGTATAAATCCTCTTCAGCTCGCTCATCAAAGCAACACTATATATAGTGCTACTTTTTCAATAAATCACAATATGTGGCGCATTAAGCTATAAAATAACGATAAGTACTTTGATCCAGATCATCATTTTAAAAGAGGAAGACAATAAGAAAACAGTTCTGTCTACAAAGCCACTGATCTCAAATTATGGCCTTGACGAACTCATGGAAGCGGGCTAGTGACAGTATAATTTAGGTATAAATTGTGGATAAAAATAGGCAGGTAAAATTCTTTATTCATTACGTGTGCCGCAACTTATTGGAAGCTTTAAAAAAGGGCGAGCGACAAGTAGCAATTGATCCTTCTCTTGCAGAAAGAATCCAGCTCAAAATGTATTCTCAACTACAAAAGTAAAATCACACATAGACAAATACTAATGCCTTTTGGCTAATGCAAGGTAGCTATTGAGCTGACCATTTTCTTGCTGATGTTCGCCAGTCATTGCAGCGAGCTGCATCAACGATTTCAACCCTTGATACTGGTTCTGTTGCACTTCCGTCAATGGCCTTTCAGATTGTAACAAGTCAGTAATTTGGCTCGAAACCCGGTTAGCCTTTTGTGCAACTAAAGGAGATTGCGATACATCCATTGCCCCCATGACCCACTTCGCGTTGTCTAGCAGCTCGGCAAGCTCTCGGTCTTGTTCGCTATTGGTTAACGTACTGCGCTGTTCATCAATAAAGTCAGATAAAGGCTGCACTTCTGCTGGCGGGATGTCGAAACCGCTATTAGATAATCGGTTGAGCTGGCCTTCGCTGAGAATGCCATCTTGATAAAGACGTTGAATAAGGGACGGTAATTGTGCCGAAGTAAATTGGCCTCCTTTGAAGAAATCGTTAGCCATCGCCTCGATTTTCTGTGCTCTTTCTGCACGGCCAGATAATACCAGCGTATTATCATTTTTTGTCAGCTCCGTCGTTTCAGCTTGAGGCGCTGTCGCTCCTAGTGCAGCGACAGCCCCAGCACCGCCAACATTTGACTGGCCACTATTAACGCCATAAGTGTCTGATACCTGAGCATTACTATTAACTGCATTGCTGATACTGCTGAGTGGATTCATCGTCAAAAAGCCGGCGTAAAGAGAGTATAGGGATCTCTAAAGCATTTAACGTGCCGACTTGTTAACTAGAAAATCAACTGGTCATTTTTGCGTCAACGCTTGGGTTAAGGACAAACATAACGTTCTAAGTTGTTCAACTTGCTCCGGATTCATATCAACCTTTGCTAACAAGGTTTGTTTGAGCGCCAAGGCTTCAAGCTTAAGGCTATGACCGGCATCGGTTAACGCTATCACCTTTTTACGCTCATCGGTTTCATCGGCCAGTCGCTTTAGAAAACCTTTAGTCTCAAGTCGCTTAACGATAGGGGTCAACGTCCCCATATCGAGCCGGGTCGATTGTGATACCAGCGTCAAGCTTACTCTGTCTTGTAGCCATAATGACTGCATGACTAAATATTGTGGGTATGTCAGCTCATATTGCTCCAATAACGGACGGTAAGCTCTCATTAAGGCGTTGTTAGCCGTATAGAGCGCAAAGCAGACGTTATCAGAAAGACAATTGTTAGACGTGTCGTTTGAGTCGTTGTTGGTCACTGCTACTACACTTAGGCAAGTCAAAATTTTACTAATTTTAACTCACATCAGGTGTCAAAACTAGCTTACACCACTTTTATTTGCGAGCAATTATTTTGCGCGCAAAGCATTTGCAAAATGTATAAAGCTTTACTATGATGCATTCAATTACTTTGCGCGCAAATAAAAATAAAGGAAAGATATGAAATCTCAAATCATTCAACTTAAGTCTCGCCCTGAAGGCATGCCAACAACTGACAACTTTAACCAAGCAGAACTCACTCTAGCTGCTATTAAGCCTGGTGAATTTCTGGTGAAAAATCTTTGGATGTCTGTCGACCCCTATATGCGTGGACGCATGATTGACAGAAAGAGCTATATTGCACCTTTTGAGCTGGGTAAAGCATTAGAAGGGGGAGCGATTGGTGAGGTCATTGAATCACAACACCCTGACTTTCCTGTTGGCAGCAAAGTTAACAGCATGTTTGGCTGGCGCAGCCATTTTATCACCGACGGCACAGAGATAACTCGCCTGCCTGATACACCTATTTGTGAGTCGCATTTTCTTGGTGTCTTAGGCATGCCTGGTATGACAGCTTGGACGGGCCTTAATCGTATTGCAGCGCTAAAACAGGGTGAAACACTCTTTGTATCAGCTGCATCTGGCGCGGTAGGCAGCGTAGCGGTGCAAATAGGTAAACTGATGGGCGCACGTGTTGTTGCCTCTGTCGGTTCAGATGAAAAAGCCGAGTACCTTAAAAGCTTAGGTGTTGACGCTGTCATTAACTATAAAACCTGTGGTGATTTAGATGCCGCTCTTGGTCTGGCTGCACCTGAAGGAATTGACGTCTATTTTGAAAATGTGGGCGGTGAGCACCTCTTTGCAGCACTTAACCATATGAAAGATCATGGCCGAATTGCGGTATGCGGTATGATTGCCCAATACAATGATACAGTGCCGACACCAGGACCTAGTAACCTAGCGCAAATCATCATAAAGAAGCTAAAGATTGAAGGTTTTATCGTATTTGAGCACTGGGAGCACTACGGCGACTTCGCTGCGCAAATGGGTAAATGGCTAGCAGAAGGTAAGGTGCAAGCTGAGCAAACGATATATGAAGGTTTAGACAATGCGCCAGATGCCTTTATTGGCTTGTTTGAAGGCAAAAATCGCGGGAAAATGGTTGTTAAACTCGCTTAACGCTTTTGGTCAATAAAGCGAAATGAAACTGAGAACAAATACTGATGAAAATGTCACAAAAAAGGCGCTAACAGCGCCTTTTTTATTTCTTTTACTTTAGCACCAAAGGCTATTAGCCCCCGTGCTGTACCAAAGCAGCTTCAATCAAATGGGCCACCTTTTCGACAGCAGCTTCACCAGCAGCAATCGCTTCTTCCGCTCGATGGAACTCCATGGTGCCTATGTTGCCCATATCTGGCACGATACAGATATCCGGTGGATCGCCCATCAAACGCGCTCGCTTATGACGCCCTTCTAAAATTTCCATCGATTGCTGCATGACTGCTAGCATACCAGGGTTAGGATTATGCGCTGCACCGCCCTTACTCCCTAATGAAAACTTATCGGTTAAGCCGGAGATATAACCACGCCCACGAGCTAACAGATCGGTAAAGCCTTTATCTTGATGCTGCTCCGCCTCTTGCTCTTCTTCCACTGTCGGCTTATTGCTTTTCATATTAATGGGTAAAACTTGCATACGACCACGGCGAAGCCCATGCAGATCGACTGCAATAACGAGATCTACGCCCATCGCGCGGCTCACCGAAACGGGCACGGGGTTAACAACAGCACCATCGACTAACCAACGTTCGCCAACTTTAACAGGAGGCAAAATACCCGGCATAGAACAAGATGCTCGAACGGCATGCCTTAAGTCCCCTTCTCTAAACCAAATTTCTTGACCAGAATAAAGGTCAGTTGCAACGGCAGCAAACGGCTTTTTTAAGTCTTCAATTTGCAGGTCGCCAATACGCTGCTGCAACACATCAAACACACGCTCGCCACCAATAAGACCACCACGGCCCCAACTGATATCCATCAGCCCAAGTACATCCCAGCTGCTAAAACTGCGCACCCAGCTCTCAAGCTCTTCTAAATGGTCATTGGCGTAAGCTGCGCCAACTAAGGCTCCAATTGAGCAGCCTGCAATTTTATCGGGATAGATCCCCATTTTGGCTAGACCGTTAAGTACACCAATATGCGCCCAACCTTTTGCAGCTCCGCTACCTAACGCTAAACCTATTCGTACTGATTGTTTGTTTGTAGACACGTTAAAATAACTCCATAGGTCAGCTTGAAACTAGACGCTTCAACTCAATGCCAAAGCGCCTGCTATCAACTTGTAAACATCACTCGACGTCACTAAAATTTACGTCAAGCTAGATAAGTACTTAATCAATTTGTACTAGATAACACCCATCGTATAGTCAACTGAGAAAATGGTTAATCGGCGACACTAGACGAAGGTTATTCCTAGAAGGCTAAGCATTTTAGCAGAAATCTCTCCACTTGAAGAACAAAGTTGACGGGTATTCGTAGCGCATTGGTAAATCTGTAGGTTATAATGTGCGGTCGTATCATTTAAGGAGTACACCTTTGCAATTTACCGATTTCGCACTGGATCAACGTCTGTTACAAAGTCTTAAGCACATGGGCATTGACACCCCAACAGAGATCCAGGAGCAAGCCATTCCTGTCGCCCTTGCAGGCAAAGATTTAATGGCGTCGTCTAAAACAGGCTCAGGTAAAACATTAGCCTTTTTGTTGCCAGCGATGCAAAGACTGATTTCGTGTAAAGCATTGAGTAAACGTGATCCTCGCGTGGTCATTCTATTACCGACCCGAGAGCTTGCCACTCAAGTGTACAGCCAGCTGCGATTATTAGTTGCCAATACCCAGTTCAAGGCAACCAAAATCTTAGGTGGTGAGAACTTTAATGACCAAGCTAAAGCCTTAGCCCGTGATCCACATTTTGTTGTGGCAACACCAGGCCGTTTAGCTGACCACCTAAAACAACATCATCTTCACCTTAACGGCCTTGAACTGCTGATTTTAGATGAAGCTGACCGCATGCTAGATCTGGGCTTTGCTGAGCAGTTGAAGCAAATTAACAACGCGGCAGACCATAAGCGCCGTCAAACCTTAATGTTTTCTGCCACCTTAGATCACGGCGATGTAAACGACATTGCCAACGAGCTATTGAAGTTCCCAGAGCATGTCGCAATTGGTGCCAGTAACTTAGAACACAAAGATATTACTCAACGTATCTTCTTATGTGATCACTTAGATCATAAAGAAGCTATTTTGACTCGTATTCTAAAAGAAGAGCAGCAAAAGCAGATCATCATCTTTACTGCCACAAGACAAGATACTGACCGTTTAGCGACAAAGTTAGCGGCTGAAGGTTTTAAAACCGCATCGTTAAGCGGCGAACTAAAACAAAACGCGCGTAACCAAATCATGGATGAGTTTAGCCGTGGCTTGCAGCAAATTTTGGTGACGACAGATGTAGCATCTCGTGGACTGGATCTATTAAACGTATCATTAGTGATTAACTTTGATATGCCTAAGTTTGCTGAAGAATATGTTCACCGTATTGGCCGTACTGGCCGTGCTGGCGCTAAAGGCGATGCTATTTCGCTTGTTGGACCTAAAGACTGGGTTAACTTTACTCAAGTACAAACCTTCCTAAATAAGACCTTTAGCTTCAGCGAGCTTGACGGCCTTAAAGCTAAGTTCAGTGGCTTAAAGGCTAAGGCAGTAAAAACGTCTAAAGCAAAGCCTGCTGCAACAGCGAAAAAGAAAGCCGCCACAGCTAAGAGAAAGTCGACAGCCAAAGCTGCAGCTAATCGCGATAGACGTTTTGCCACTGGCGTAGACATAGGCGATGCACCAATGCTTAGAAAACCAAAATCTAAGCTACAAGATACGCCTGAAGACTAAATTTGCTTATCTTGATGTTTAGCACTCTGATGGTGCTAAACCGTTCGCAATTCATTTAAGCTAAAAAAGCCGCATTGATGATTATCACTGCGGCTTTTTTGATCCAACATAGTCAATCCCGCCCTTCAACATCACGTTTAAAATAGCTGTTTTCAGCAAAGCACATTCTGTTCGCAATTCTGAGACTACTAGAGTGACTAAAAGTCATTTAATCGCAGCATAAACCTCATTAAAACGCTGACCGTTTCGATAAATAGCGCTACAATATGCCCAATATTGTTTTTTTAAGGTTTATCATGAGAGTTTGTGGCGTAGAGTTAAAAGGTGGCGAAGCCATCATCAGTTTATTAAGTTATGAAGGCGAAACGTATAACGTGCCGGATTGCCGTCAAAAGTCGTTCGCGATTTCAAACTCAGAAAATGCTGAAACCATGCGTGATTTTCACTTTGCTTTTGGTAAGTTGATTGAAGACTACAAAGTCGATGAAATCGTCATTATCGAACGTGAGCAAAAAGGCAAAGGCGCTGGCAGCGTAACTAGCTTTAAATTAGAAGCCCTTATTCAAATACTGCCAGTCAACGTGACATTAGTGTCACCTGTTGCTATCAAAGAGCAGTTAAAACGCAATCCACCTCAGGTAGATTTCGAAGGCCTTGAGCTTAAGCGTTTCCAAAAGAGTGCATTTGAAGCAGCTTATGCATTCCATAATATGACGATTTACAAGACTGACGAAGAATAAGCACTATCGAAGTCAATCCTAATGGGCGCACTCAGAGCGCCCTTTTTTTTATCTCCACAGTCTCGTCCTCGAATATAAGTAAAGCATGCAAAAACTAACTTACCTCGCAGGTTACTCAAGCGAAATCCAAGCTCAAGTAGGCCAATTACTCGCTCAAGATAAACTCGGTGAGTTCCTCCTTAAACGTCATCCAGCGATCCACTCGGTACGCACTGACAAAGCCCTGTATGACTATACTATTGCGATTAAGAACCAATATCTGCGTAAATCTCAGCCCTTATCGAAAGTTATCTTCGATGATAAAATCTCCCTAAGTCATCAAGCCCTAGGATTACATTCTTACGTCGCTCGTAAACAAGGGGCAAAAATAAAAGCTAAGAATGAAATTCGCATCTCTTCTCGGCTTAAAAAAGTACCAGAAGGCTTACTGCGAATGGTTGTTGTACATGAGCTTGCCCATTTAAAAGAGAAAGATCATAACAAAGCCTTTTATCAGCTTTGCTGCCATATGGACGGCGACTATCACCAACTTGAGTTTGAACTAAGATTGCTACTCACCTTAATCGACGCGAAGCAAAACCCCTACACTTAATGGCACACATCCACATAGCGTGAAACTAAATGAAAATCGTTAACGATAATGATTTTCATTTAATCAAAATTCAATTACACTCTAGTTAATCAAGTGCTTAAACATTTCGAATAGTTTGGCGAACCGTGATGAGAGACGAGAATGAGTGATGATTTAATCAACAAACAGCAGAAATGTCGCCGAAAACTGGCTAAATATCAGCTAAAGCTCAGCCATTACTCAAAGCTTAAAGACAGCGAGATCTCGCTAAAAAAACGTGCCGCAAAGCTTTGTAAAGCACGCTTAAAAATCATCAAGTACCAGCTAAAACTTAAGCGCATTGAAACAAGTATTAGCAAATTCGCCGTTTACACTAAGCTCACGCCAGCCAATGATGAATTGCTTATTGCGTCCATGCTGCCCAAGCTAAATACCCACCAGCAAGCTGTTACTCAAGCACACTTGTATCGCCCCCATAAGAGCCAGCCCTGTAAAAGTTGTCCTGCACTTCGCGGCAAAGCCTGCTTATGTGCGATTAAAGTCCAGCAACGTAAGCAAGCCTAGATATGCCCTTCGAATGAAGGCTGATTACATTTTTGTGTTGGCGTTACTAAGTAGCTCCTTTGAACAGGTAATTTAGCGGTTATCAATCGCCTGCAGCGGGCGCTGGACAGGACGTCCGAATGTCGTGATCACATGGTCAATGATGTTCCCTACATCATAATGACATTTCCCATATCCCTATGGGTCAGATGTGAAGGAACGACCTTATGTGCAGATACTGCTGAGGCTCGCTACAAGTACAATCCCTGTACGCTCTGCGATGACAAACAACATCCATGTTTAAAGGCCAGTTCAGCATCCAGCCTCTCGTTCGAAAGCTTGATAACTTCGTTATCTCTCACCCTGTCATCGAAGCCCGCAGCTGTATCTACACGGATAATTGGTGCCTTCATTTGGGCCGTATAGCGGTTTGTTGTCTAACACGGAAATGCCACTTTGCTTGCTAGGGATACAGCTCACCAGTTAACCGCAACATTGCTTTTCTTATTGAAGCTAGGATCCTGCCCCCTGTTAAAAGGCGAAACGCTTGCGGATGACCAGCTAGGGATGCCAATTCGCCGATTTCAACTTACTGAATCATTTTCAGTCCATTTGGGTAATAAAGGTTTGCTCGTCATCCACAAAAGCCACAACGCCGCCGTGATAGATAAATACCCGACCACGCCCCTCAACTAGGCAGGCAAGCTGTGGGTTCAAATCTTCTTCGTTATCCTGGCTTTGAAAGGTGCCGGTATCGGTGATTACGCCGCTGAGTGTAGGCAAATATCCATAAGTGCGCTTGGCTTGATCAATCAGGTTCAATTCGCTGGCGGTAGAGAAGCAAAAGGGGAGCGTACCGGCTTCTTCGATAAATAAAGTTTTCAGTTCTTCAAAAGCTGTAATCACTAGCCAGTCGATGCCGTTAACATGATGGATATACATAGAGTTTCTCGGTAATTCTGATGCGGAGATTCTATCACTATCAGGGGTAGAACGTAGTAGAGATTTAGTTGCTAAAGGCGGGGATTCTGTGCCATTTCCGGACATTGACTAGGCCAACTTGAAACACGCTTTTGCCCCATTGTGAGTTTCAAGTTGATTTAGCCATGCTCTATTAGTTTGGCATTTAACTTACCATTCCTAATCCGAATGCCGCTTCGTGAAGTCGGGGTTAACCAGTATGTAGAGAACTGTTTCGCCCTAAAACGAATATCGCTATAGGGCGTCAATTGTCTGAAATTGATTATAATCTTTGGTAAATGAACTCCATCATGCCTTCTGCGTACCCTCTTGAGTCCTCAAGTGACCATTCTTCTAGTTCGTGAGCAGTTCCGTTGAGTGTTGTTCGGTAGTCATCCAATGAATGGGCTATAGCAGCATCAATGTAATTTCCATCCCTAAGAGCGTTGATACAGTCACTAAATGTATCTCTCGCAGTAAGGTTGAGGTTAGATAGTGGTAGTTTATATCTCTGTCTCATTTCATCTTCAATAAATAGGCGAAGCTTTCCTATTTGGTTCTCTTGAGTTCTGCGCTCTACGAAAGCCATGATTTCAGAATAACGTTCATCGTGAGGTGTCGCCGTCATCTCTGCCTTTGTTGTTGCACCAAATTTTGAGCCTGTTTCGTCTTGATAGATTTTAAGGGCATTTACATCTACGAATTTTTTCATAACCGCAGATGCCATGCCCTTATAATGAGTCGTTATAACCATCTGTTTAATACTAGGCTCTAAAGCATGCAGTATTCGCAAAATGCTAGAAATACGCTCACTATCAAAGCTTGTAACAGGATCATCCATAACCAAGATAGCCTTGGCTTTATCTTCATCTGAAAGTTGTTGTATTTTGGCTAAGAATATACAAAGAGCCAAAGCTCGACGGTCTGACTCACTGAACAAAGAATGAAGCTTAGAGTTGTTTATCAGTTGGCCTTTAAACTTAACTTCAAGGTCATAGACGGTTCTAGTCCCACCACGGTTAACCTTACGAGATATAGCGAAGTCAGTTGATCCAATACGTCTGAATAGGTCGTTGATAGTTGCAAAATACATATTCAAAAACGCCTCTTGAGCCAGTTCAAGGGCTTCTTTGTCAGCATCGTAACTTGCTTTATCTACGTCAATCTGTGCTTTTAAATTATTATACTGAACACAAAGACCATCTAAATTTAATCGTTTACGGCTAAGAGTAATGCTAGCTTCATTTGCTGCTTCTAACTGTTTCTTTTCCCTTAAATCAGCTACATCTTGACCGTCTTTAAACTCGGTTAACATTGCATTCAAAGGTTCAATAGCGTCAGCGTAACTTTGAATAGCACCATTAAAAGCATCTATATTTGATTGCAACTCATCGAAATCAATTGAGTTAATAGCATTGTAAGGTGCATCATATTTGTCTTCTAATGCAGTATCAATCGCATTGTTAGTTGTAACTGATTCCTCAATTAGAGATTGAAGTGCTTCAGTAACTGATTCGAAACTCTGAGCTAACGTTGCTTCGTGGTCGAGATTACTTAACTTGTCTTTGATAGAATCCTCGGAGTAAGTTTCTAAAGTAGCGACGTTCTGATCATGCTTATCTGTTAACTTTTCAAGGCTAACATCTATAAGCGTTTTAGCTCTTAGTCGGGTTACTTCTGTTTTGGTGTCTCTTACAAAGTTTTGGAAAGCGTCATCAAAAGCCGTTCTGTAGCTCTCGATTAGTTCTTGAGCGTCAGCACCTAATTCTTGTCCACAGAAAGGGCAATCTTCATCTAGGTGTTCGACACCACTAGCAGCCCATCCATCAAATGATTCTTTGTTGTTAACCTTATTCTTATGCTCAGTAACTATAGTCTTAGATGCGTCATGTACGTTGACCATAGACAGAGCTAAACAATTATTGATTTCTTCTGATGTGGCGATAATAGAAACATCATTAGATAAGCCATTCAGATTGGAGCGTTGAGTGATTTGCGTTGTATTCGTGATTTGAGTTGCGAGCTGCTCTTGAGCCTGCTTTGATGCTTGAATCTCAGCATCTAACTCAGCAAGCGTTTTGGTCGGTACTGGTAACGCAACAAACTCTGTAAAGTCACCAATTTCATGACCCTCCAATTCTGTTTTATATCTGTTTAACGTTTGTCTATCAGTTCTTAGTTGTTGATTGCGAACTTCGAGGGCATCAAAAGTCGCTACGTTCTCACCTAAGATAAACCCTGAAACATTAGTTGAATTCTCACGACTATACTTTGTTCCAGCCATTACATTTCGATGAATGAATCCGTGGTCGAAGATGTATAGATTTGAATCTTCAGGTGGTTGAGAGTCCCATTCTGAATTCCTGAACTTAACGGCTTGCTGCCTATCGGAAAACTTTAGTTCAATTTGTTGGTTGATAACGTCTGGCTCTTGACCTTGAACTACTGATTTTCTATCAAGGACTAGCTGAGGGTCATTGAGTGATAGTGAGTAAAGAATGTCGCAAAGAGTGCTCTTACCATTTCTATTTTCACCATAGATTACACTCACGCGACCAAGGGGGAAACCACCAGCAAGGGCTCGACTGTAGTTACCGACGTTTTCTATTTTTTGTATTCTTTCTAGCACTGTAACTTCCTTTTACTGAAATATTTGCGAATTGTAGCATGGCTGCTTCCTGAGAATGTGAGCGTGAATGCCCATTACATAACCTGTCCCTTAATGCGGGTAATGCGTTTTTATTACTTAGCCATACTAGATGATAATATGATGACTGCACGATTAGGGGGACAGTCTCTGAGGGATCCCCAGGAATTTAATAGCATGCTTGTGGATCCCGAACTAAGCCTTGCAGTGTCTTAATGGCCGTTCGC
>NZ_JBRIMB010000046.1:0-38852 GCF_052977265.1 Shewanella sp. 0m-8
TTGGGGTATCGCCAAGCGGTAAGGCACCGGGTTTTGATCTCGGCATTCCCAGGTTCAAATCCTGGTACCCCAGCCATATAAAAGAAAGCCCATCCTCGGATGGGCTTTTTTGTTTTCTGCATTTTAAAACCTGCATTTTCAAGCTTATTCAAAACAGTGTTCGTCAGGCTCACTTTTTTCATCACTTTGTTCGTCTTCCATAAAAGAGCTCGTGGCTAAAGCTAGTAACTAACACTCTAAACTAAAGCTCAAAGCTAAAACTCGCAGTTAAAGCTAGAAACTAAAGCTAGAAACTAAAGCTCTAAATTTGTGCTAGGATTTTGCTCTGTATTTTTCAAGGAGTGAATACTATGAGGTTTGTAAAAACCTTGCTTATTACATATTTCATGTCTTTAAGTGCTTTTGTGCAAGCTGCGCCATCAACACTTGAAATCGATGACAATATCCAACCAAAGTCCTCAGATCGCTATATTCGCGCCGTTCATAAAGAAGTTGAGACGAATACTGATGATCTCAATAAGATCCGTTACGCCATTCTAGAGGGGATGTTGACCACAAAGGGCTTTGCTTGGGTGTATCAAGGTGAAGGCGATGGGTACATTTTGGCGCGCTTTGATTATCGAGGCGACACCAATGTGATACGGATTGAATATAACTCATCTTTAGTACAGCTTAAATATCATGATGCACTTGGTGACTATGTGTGTAAGACATTGATTGATGACATCTGCTATAAAAATAGTCGTGGTTATTACAACTACATAAAAAATCTTAGAAATAGCATCAACAAGCAGCTGAAAGGGCTTTAATCATTTCAAATAATCATCGTTAAAGCCATTCAAAGGACAGAATATGAAAAAAATGAGTGCAGCTTTGCTTGTGGGGGCTTGCGGCTTAATGCCTGTGGCGGCAAGTGAGTTACAGCTTTATCAAGACCCCATTCCGTACGGTAGTTACGTTAAAGATTTAGATCGTATGCTGACGGATGCGGTTAAACGTAACCACTGGGTGTTTAGAAAAAATGAGGCAGGCCTTAGGTATGCTAATTTAGATTATAAGAGCTATAAAATAAAAACTGAGCTAGTGGTTAACAGCAACACAGTCGCTGTTAAGTTGATAAGCGCAGAACGTCCTGATTGTGGCAAAAAGAGCTGTAAAGTCGATATGGGTAGGGTTGATGGTTGGCTGGTTAAACTACGTCGTAGCATCGCTTATGATGTGACTCAGGCAGTTAGAGATGATGCACTAAAGCACAGATCTGTTGAGTGATCCCTAATCGCAAACTCTAGTCATAAAAAAACGCACTCAATTGAGTGCGTTTCTATTTATGTTACTGACTAACTCGTGGTGAATTAGTGCTTGAACATAGCAGAGATTGACTCTTCGTTGCTTACGCGGCGAATTGCTTCAGCCATAACCGTAGACATAGTCAACTGAGATACTTTCTCTAGAGCCGCAATTTCAGGGCTTAGCGGGATAGTATCTGTCACAATCACTTCATCAATCACTGATTCAGCGATGTTCTTAGCAGCGTTGCCAGAAAATACTGGGTGAGTTGCATAAGCGAATACGCGGTTTGCACCGTGCTCTTTCAGTGCTTCAGCAGCTTTACACAGTGTTCCACCAGTATCGATCATGTCATCAACAATGATGCAGTCACGGCCTTGAACATCACCAATGATATGCATAACTTGAGCAACGTTAGCTTGTGGGCGACGCTTATCGATAATTGCTAGATCAGAATCATCAAGCAATTTAGCGACTGCACGAGCACGTACAACACCACCGATATCTGGTGATACAACTACAGGGTTTTCTAGGTTTTTAGCTAACATGTCTTCTAGTAACACTGGGCTACCGAATACGTTATCAACTGGAACGTCGAAGAAACCTTGAATTTGCTCAGCGTGTAGATCACAAGTCAATACGCGGTCAACGCCAACGCTTGAAAGGAAGTCTGCTACAACTTTAGCTGTAATAGGTACACGAGCACTACGAACTCGACGGTCCTGACGCGCGTAACCAAAGTAAGGAATAACCGCTGTAATACGACCAGCTGATGCACGACGAAGCGCGTCAACCATAACGATAAGTTCCATTAGGTTATCGTTAGTAGGAGCGCAAGTAGATTGAATGATAAAAACATCCGCACCACGTACATTTTCATTAATTTGGACACTGATTTCGCCGTCACTGAAAACGCCTACTTCTGCGTCTCCAAGTTTACAAAATAGACGATCGGCTATCTTCTTAGCGAGACTAGGTGTTGCGTTACCGGCAAAAAGTTTAATGTCAGGCACTGTATGAACCTCAGGCGTATGCTTCATGATAGTGGCTGGGATTAAAAAAAGTATCCCAGAATGTGGTTAACACTGAGCTAATCTCAGCATTAACGGCGATATATTTGCCCCTTTCGCAACAAAGCCTTGAATCGATGCAGGCAACTTCGCCAATACATCTTTAGCCTCTTGCTCCTGTTCGAATTGACCAAAAACACATGCTCCTGTTCCGGTCATTCTGGACGGCGCATATTCTAGCAGCCAGCCTAAGGTCTTGGCAACTTGAGGGTGGCGTTTTGCGACTAATGCTTGGCAGTCATTTTGCCATGGGCTGCTCATTAACGTCTCAAGGCTGAGCTTGGGTGTGTTTCGCGGCAATTCTGGGTCTTGGAATACTTCCGCTGTAGAAACATGGACCTGAGGAATTAATACCAGATACCAAGGCTCGGCAGGCTCAACATTTTCTAGTTTTTCACCTACGCCTTCGGCAAAGGCTGAGAAACCATTAATAAAAACAGGTACATCTGCGCCAAGGCTTAAGCCTATCTCAGCTAAGTCTGTTAGAGACAACCCCGTTGCCCACAACTCGTTTAGTGCAACTAAGGTTGTGGCCGCATCAGAAGAACCACCACCCAAACCACCTCCCATAGGTAAGCGTTTATCGAGCCAAATTTCAGCGCCAAACTGACATTTTGTGTGCTGTTGTAGTGATTTTGCAGCTTTAAGAATTAAGTTATCGCTGTCGGCAACAACCCCTGCCATATTTGAGTGCAATTTGAGTTCGGGTTTATCTAACACTTTAAAGTCTAAGTAGTCACAATGTTCGACGAACTGAAACAAGGTTTGCAGTTCGTGATATCCATCATGGCGCCGTGCATTGATATGCAGAAATAGGTTAAGTTTTGCTGGCGCCGGCCAGCCTAGTGAAAGTGGCGCAGTCATAAAGAGCTCTCAGTATTTGAGGTTTGTTGTATAAGAATTTGGCTTTGTGGTGCTAAGGCCTGCCATTGATTCAATTGTAGCTTTAGATGAATATCACCACGTTGTAAATTGAGTAGTCGAGGTACCTCTGCACCGCTTTGAGCTTGCCAACTTTTAAAATCAACTTCCCAGGGGGGAAGTAGCTCTGCGTTTACCAGCTTAACTGGGCGCCCCTGGTTATCAGTGCTGATCAGTTTATCGCCTGGAGTGAGCTGGCCGGTGATCCATAGTGGTAGCGACTCGATAGGAATAGACCAGCCAGAGACGCGTGTCAACAGGCGCTGTGCATCTGTATCGGTATAGGTTTTACCGTCAACTTCAAGTGTCGCGTTACCAGCATAGCTTGAAAGAGACAGCACCGTAGTACCTAGCATGGTCGTTAGTTTTAGTTCATCGCGCTCGGGGCTATGGAGCCAATATAGGTTAGTGCTAAACCTATCTTGCGGTGTTCTAACGGCAAGTTTCCCCTGCATTTCCCATGCTTTAGCCTGCTGCACTTTGTTAACAGAGACGGGAATTAGGTTGTCTGGTATGGTAGTTGAGCAGCCGCTAATGAAAATAGTGCTCAATATCAACCATAGATAAGTGTTTTTTGTGAACCGGCTCAAATTATTCATCTATTACTGATATAAAAGAGCCCTTATGATACGAGGGGTTGAATGAATTACCAATGCCCATATGCAAAAATATGCTTTTGCACAATGCTCAATGTCGTTTTAGCGTGACATAACTATATATGAATAGTTAAAAAAGTGATGCTAATTGAAAAAATGGGTAAGAACATAGATTATTATTCGGTTTTGTTAAGCGTATTCTGTTTTTAACAACACCAATTCAGTAGAATGGCACCAATAAATGAGATGCCCAAGAGTCCAGAACGAGTCAAATGAGCCTTGTAGCAATCGGAATTAACCATAAAACGGCCACGGTCGACCTACGTGAGAAAGTCGCATTCGCACCAGACAGAATTCATGATGCCATGAAGAGTCTAGCGTCTCGTACTCTAACGGGGGAAGCCGTCATCATTTCCACCTGTAACCGCACAGAACTTTACTGTAATAATAGTGAAGCTGCTGATGTCGTTGCTTGGCTGGAAGATTATCATCAACTATCCCATGAAGATGTTGAGCCCTGCTTGTACCAATATAAAGGTCAAGAAGCGGTTAAGCATTTAATGCGTGTATCTGCTGGTCTCGATTCACTGATTTTGGGTGAACCGCAAATTTTAGGCCAAGTGAAGCAATCTTTTGTGAAAGCAAAAGAAGCGGGTACCGTTGCAGCGACAATGGATCGCTTGTTTCAAAATACCTTTTCAGTCGCCAAAAAAATTCGTACTGATACCGAAATTGGTGCTGCTGCCGTATCGGTAGCCTTTGCTGCAGTGAGCATGGCAAAGCATATTTTCTCATCACTTAGCACGACTCAAGTATTATTAGTCGGCGCCGGTGAGACAATAGAGTTAGTTGCACGTCACCTAAAAGACAATGGTGTTAAAAGCATGGTGGTTGCAAACCGAACCATTTCACGTGCAGAAGCCATGTGTGACGAGTTCGGTGCCACAGCAATTACACTCGAACAGATCCCAGATTTTCTCCCTAAGGCCGATATCGTGATATCCTCTACGGCTAGCCCATTACCAATACTTGGTAAGGGCATGGTAGAAAAAGCGCTTAAACAGCGTCGTCATCAACCTATGTTATTGGTTGATATAGCAGTTCCTCGAGATATCGAGGCTGAAGTTGCGGATCTAGATGATGCATTTCTCTATACCGTAGATGACCTGCAAAGCATTATTGAACAAAATATGGCATCTCGAAGAGAAGCCGCCGAGCAAGCAGAATTAATTGCAGAAGATCAAGCTTATCTATTTATGGAATGGATCCGCTCACTAGAGTCGGTAGACAGTATCCGTGAATATCGCACTCAGAGTATGGCGATTAAAGATGAACTGGTAGAGCGAGCGGTCAACAAGTTGGCCCAAGGTGGTAATAGTGAGCAAGTCTTACTGGAGCTAGCCAATAAGCTGACCAACAAGCTGATCCATGCACCGACACAAGCGCTTACCGCTGCGAGTCGACAAGGGGATTTGAATTCTCTTGGACAATTAAGAGCTGTGCTTGGACTAGATAAAGACTAAGGTTAGCGTTTAAATGAAGGACAGTGTGATTCGTAAGCTTGAAGGCTTACTTGAACGTAACGAAGAAGTACTGGCGTTACTGAGCGATGCAGGTGTTATCGCTGATCAGGAGCGTTTTCGCGCCTTGTCTAAAGAATATTCTCAATTAGAGGATGTGGTCAGAACTTTTAAAGCATTTCAGCAAGCAGAAGAAGATTTAGAATCTGCTAAAGAGATGATGGAAGAAGATGACGCAGAGCTAAAAGAGATGGCTCAGGAAGAATTTAAAGTCGCTAAGTCGGCGATTGCAGTGCTTGAAGATGAACTGCAAATCCTGTTGCTGCCAAAAGATCCTAATGATGATAATAACTGCTTTATTGAAATTCGCGCAGGCGCGGGTGGAGATGAAGCAGCTATCTTTGCGGGCGATTTGTTCCGCATGTACAGCAGATACGCTGAAAGTAAACGCTGGCAAATTGAAGTCATGAATACCAATGAAGGTGAGCATGGCGGCTTTAAAGAAGTGATTGCTAAAATCAGTGGTGAAGGCGTTTACGGCAAACTTAAGTTCGAGTCTGGTGGACACCGTGTACAGCGCGTTCCAGAGACTGAATCTCAAGGCCGTGTTCATACTTCTGCTTGTACCGTTATTGTATTGCCAGAAGTGCCTGAAGCTGAAGCCATTGAAATCAACAAGGCCGATCTGAAAGTTGATACTTTCCGCGCATCGGGTGCTGGTGGTCAGCACGTAAACAAAACCGATTCGGCTATTCGTATTACGCATATTCCTACAGGTATTGTTGTTGAGTGTCAGGATCAGCGTTCACAGCATAAAAACCGTGCCCAAGCGATGAGCGTGCTTTCTGCACGTATTCAAGCGGTTGAAGACGAAAAGCGCCGTAGTGCTGAAGAAAGTACGCGTCGTAACTTAGTCTCAAGTGGTGATCGTTCAGAGCGTATCCGTACTTATAACTTCCCACAAGGTCGCGTAAGTGAGCACAGAATTAACTTAACTCTGTACCGCCTAGGCGAATTTATGGAAGGCGATATCGATTGTGTTATCGAGCCTCTCATTCTAGAAAACCAAGCGGATATGCTTGCAGCACTAGGTGAAGGTTAATCCTTCACTCAAATAATTATTGTGCTACAGATGAATAAGGATATTCCTTGCAATTAACTATCTCAGGGGCACTTAAGTGGGCCTCTTCTCAGCTTGAAAGTATCTCTGACTCAGCATCGCTTGATGCTGAGGTCATGTTGCTTCATGTGATTAATAAACCTCGTAGTTATTTATATACTTGGCCTGAAAAAAGCTTAGAGCCAGAGCAAGTCTTTGAGTTTAAACAAATGCTCGCCAAGCGTTTACGTGGTAACCCCATCGCTCACATTGTGGGGGAAAGGGAATTTTGGTCACTGCCATTTAGAGTGAATCCAACAACGCTGATCCCACGTCCAGATACTGAAATTTTGGTAGAGACGGCGCTTAACTTACCATTAGCAGAAACGGCTAAAGTACTCGATTTGGGTACAGGGACTGGCGCGATAGCGTTGTCATTGGCCCATGAACGCAATGAGTGGCAAGTGTGTGCGATTGATAAAGTGGATGATGCGGTTGAATTAGCCAAAGAGAATCGTACCAATCTAAAGCTAGAGCAAGTCGATGTGTTTCAAAGTGACTGGTTTGATGCGGTTGAGTGTTATGACTTTAACTTGATCGTGTCCAATCCTCCTTACATTGATGAGGAAGACGAACACCTTTCTCAAGGTGATGTTAGGTTTGAGCCTCAAAGTGCACTGACTGCGCCGTTGAGAGGGTTTGCAGATCTGTTTCACATTGCCGAGTCTGCGCGTGATTACCTTGCTCCTGGTGGCTACTTGTTACTTGAGCATGGCTATCAACAAGCTATCGAGCTCAGAGATAAGTTAACCGAGCTGGGCTACGAAAATGTTGCCACAGTGCGTGACTTTGGTAGTAATGATCGCTGTACATTAGGCCGCTGGCCTCGTTAAGACTTTGGCGTTAAAACAGAAAAGGCACTATTAATAGTGCCTTTTTCTATGCTGATGGCTATAAGCGCTTACTGTCTGCTCGTTATAAAAGCTGTTTAACCATAAAGTGCTTACAACCTGTTTTAGGGTAAGTCTGTTGTGTCCACTGCAGTTGATAACCACGCTTTTCATAAAATGGCTTAGCTTGAAAGTTTAAAGTATCTAAGATTGCAGAGCGGCAGCCGCGGGCTAAGGCAATCGCTTCGGCTTGCTCAAGTAGTTGATGACCAACATTTTGCCCTCGCAAACCTTCATCGACCCAAAGGTTGTCAATCATCAGCCAATGGCCAAAGGTTCTACCAGAAAAGCCTGCGAGTAATTCACCATTTTCAGTCTCTAATTTTAAGCCTAACGGTAATCGTTCAGACACTTCCCAATGTTGCCAGTTAAATTCAGCAATTTTACGCTTAACGGCATCGGCAAATTCATCACTGTCATCAAGAACAAACTGAATCTTGTTGGTCATTAATAATGCCTCTATGGTGTTTAGTAACGAATTAAGGCCATTACGCTAACCCAAAGTTTGGCTAAATGACAAGCTGATAATAGCGAGAGACTAATGGGTAAAACTCTGGCTTGATTAAACTTTGTGCGGTTCAGCGTGTTGTCATCGCCTGATATTGGTTATGGATTAAGGTATGGGTTACACTAGCCGCCTTTATCGGCTAATAGACCTTTTTTCATGGAAACTTTTTACAGTTTATACCCTGCGTTTAAGCACCTGCATATGACGCTTATCGCGACTAGCGTATTGTTTTTCTTAGTCCGTTTTGTATTGCATTTACGTAAGTCTCCGGTACTGGAGAAGAAAGCGATTAAAATAGCACCTCATGTTATCGATACTTTCTTGCTGCTATCTGGATTGATTTTATGCTTCTCCATTAAGCAGTACCCTTTTGTTGATCCGTGGATGACAGAAAAACTGGGTGCCGTTGTAGCCTATATCGTTTTGGCAACCATAGCGCTTAAAGCGAATCGCAATACATTGTTTAAAGTGTTTGCAGCCTTTGGTGCTATTGGTTGGGTTGTTTACGCTGCAAAACTGGCGATATTAAAGCAATCGGTGTTACTTGGTTAATGACTGATTTAACAATTAACGACTCAATTCAGCTTCCAGAGACGGCTTTAGACATTGCTGAGCATTTAGGTTTTTCTAAGGCTAAGAATGGCAACTGGGCGTGGCTAGAGTTGGCTGGGTCAGTGCTCAGCTTCTATGTGGTTGATAGGCACGAGCGATTAAATGGGCTGCTTAACTGGTTTTATAATGACTTGGGCTTTTGCCCCCGCGAAGACTATTACAGTGCCGAGGCTGCCGATTTAGGCAAATGCTTAACCTCGAAGCAAGGTAATAGCACAACGCTAGCAACAGTATTGATGCTACTGGCAAAGCAGTTAGATCTTAAATTAGATTTACTGTTGTTGCCTGGGCAAACTGTACTTTGTAGTCAAATCGATGATCAGATCCGTTATATTGACCCGCTTACAGGCGCGGAGCTGAGCAAGCATCAGCTACATGTGTTTGTACGGGGTGAGCTAGGTAATGGAGCGAGCTTTAAATCTAGTTACCTAAAGCCTGCTAGCATTAAGCGGATAGTGTCTCGGATGCTGCATGAAATGAAAGCTGGCAGCATCTTGGCCCACAAGTTTGAGCCAGCGATGGAGTGCTGTAACTTGTTGCTTCAATGGCATAGCGATGATTTGAATCTAAATCGAGAGCGCGCCTTTATTGCGCAGCAACTTGGCTGTATAAGTGTTGCTGCGGCAGACTTAACTCACTTTGTAGAAAATAGTCCGCATGATCCGGTGATTGAGCTGGTGAAAATGCAATTAAAAGAACTTAAAGAGGAAGTTGAAACTTTCCATTAAGAATCACAATAGGGCCTAAGGGCCCTTTTGTGTTGATATAGCCGCTTCAAACTAGGGCAAAAGATTTAAACAGAGCGCATTGCTTGAAAAAGATAATAAAAACGCGCCGTTAAAAATAAGCTTAAAAATCACACCAACAAATTGAAATAAAAGAATAATAATTAGGCAAAGCATTGCCAATATTAAGGGAATAGGATCATGAGTAGTTCAGCTTCAGTGACCAGTGCACTGGTGACAAATGACGCTACCGCATTAGGTATTTTGGCGGTAGTACTGGGTTTTGTGTTTTATACCAGTAATAGCAACAATGCGTTTTGGAAGAAGTTTTATACTTTCGTTCCAGCTTTGCTGATGTGTTATTTCTTACCATCGCTATTAAATACCTTCAATATTATCGATGGTAATACGTCACAGCTGTATTTTGTTGCGTCGCGTTACCTGCTGCCAGCCTGCTTGGTATTACTGATTTTAAGTGTCGACTTAAAGGCCATTCTCTCGTTAGGGCCGAAAGCGATTATTATGTTCCTAACCGGAACCGTGGGTATCGTGATTGGCGGGCCCATTGCACTACTGATTGTCTCAAGTTTAAACCCTGAAATACTTGGGGTGACAGGGCCTGATGCCGTTTGGCGTGGCATGACGACCCTTGCGGGTAGCTGGATTGGTGGCGGAGCGAACCAAGCCGCAATGAAAGAAATTTATGACGTAGGCGGTGATATTTTTTCCATTATGGTGACGGTGGACGTTATCGTGGCGAATATTTGGATGGCAGTTCTGCTATTTATGGCGTCGAAAGCCAAGCAGATTGATGCAAAAACAGGTGCCGATACCACCGCGCTTGAAGCGCTGAAAGATAAAGTCGAAAAGTATCATGCAGAGAATGCTCGCATTCCTAGCTTGAAAGACTTGATGATGATCGTGATGATTGGATTTGGTGTTACAGGTTTAGCGCATATAGTCGCTGACTTATTAGGCCCATTTTTCGAAACCAATTATCCGTGGACTCGAGATTACAGCTTAACCTCTAAGTTTTTCTGGTTAATCGTCACGGTTACTACGATTGGCTTAATTTTGTCGTTTACACGAGTACGACATATCGAAGCGGCGGGCGCTTCAAAAGTTGCGACAGCATTCTTGTATATTTTGGTCGCAACCATCGGATTGCATATGGATGTGTCAAAATTGGCCGATCCAGACAACCTGTGGTTCTTTGCTATTGGTATCATTTGGATGTTAGTACACGCTAGCTTTATGCTGATTGTGGCTAAGTTAATAAAAGCGCCACTGTTCTATATGGCTGTGGGTAGTCAAGCCAATGTTGGCGGCGCGGCATCGGCCCCCGTAGTGGCTGCAGCCTTTCACCCAGCTTTAGCCCCTGTAGGTGTACTACTAGCAGTATTGGGCTATGCTTTAGGCACTTATATGGCATGGATTTGTGGCCAGATTTTACAAGCTGTGGCGACTTAAGTCGCAGCGAAAACCTAGTTGATTAATGCCAAGGTACAGACCTTGGCTCACGAAGAGAGAAGAGATTGATGAGCAATAAAATCATTAGTTTAGGTTCGATTGAAATCGCAAACGATAAGCCTTTTGTACTGTTTGGCGGTATGAACGTACTTGAGTCACGTGACTTGGCAATGCAAATTGCAGAAACCTATGCCGAAGTCACTCAAAAGCTAGGGATCCCTTATGTGTTTAAGGCTTCTTTTGATAAAGCAAACCGCTCATCAGTTAACTCTTACCGTGGTCCAGGCATGGAAGAAGGCCTAAAGATTTTTGAAGAGATCAAGTCAACGTTTAACCTGCCTTTAATTACCGACGTACACGAAGTTTACCAGTGCGCACCAGTAGCTGAAGTGGTTGATATTATCCAGCTACCCGCTTTCTTAGCTCGCCAAACCGATCTTGTGGTTGCGATGGCAAAGACTGGCGCCATCATCAACGTGAAAAAACCGCAGTTTTTAGCGCCACACGAAATGCGTCATATCATCACTAAGTTTAATGAAGCAGGTAACGACGAAATTATTCTTTGTGAGCGTGGCTCAAGCTTTGGTTACAACAACCTAGTTGTCGATATGCTAGGTATGGATGAAATGAAGCAAACGGGTTACCCGGTGATTTTTGATGCGACCCATGCACTACAGCGCCCTGGCGGACGAGCTGACAGCGCCGGTGGACGCCGCGCTCAAGCGACAGAGCTTGCACGTAGTGGTATGGCATTAGGTCTTGCTGGCCTATTTATCGAGGCGCATCCAGATCCTGACAATGCTAAGTGTGACGGCCCATGTGCCTTGCCACTAAATCAGTTAGAGAACTATTTAACCCAAATGAAAGCGATTGATGATTTAGTCAAATCTTTTGACCCAATCGACACTAGCAAATAAGCGCTAAGTATTTTGCGCTGATTGTTGGTCGCTAAAGAAAATAAAGCCCTGCAGCTCGTCAGGGTTTTATTGTTTTTATCGGCAGCATTTAAGTTTAAATACAGACTAAGTCTTTATTCTATTAGGTTATAAAAATACTCGATGTTTTGTCTCGCAAGCAACCAAGGGGTGGTTAATTGCATGGCGGCATATGAGAAAACATAAAAATAGGTTGAATGATGAACACAGATAAACAGGCTCTTGGTGATCAAGGGCCACAAGGAATGCTAGGTAAAGCATTAGACAGCATTGAAAGGGTTGGTAATAAGCTGCCTGATCCTGCGATGTTATTTTTAATTTTGATGTTTGCGGTATGGGCGCTGTCAGCGCTGCTATCGGGCGTGAGTTTTGATGCCATCGACCCTACCACGAATTCTCCAATTGTGGTTAATAACCTGCTAACCGTAGAAGCGCTAACTAAGTTCTTAACATCGATGGTAACCACTTTTACCGCATTCGCCCCATTAGGTGTGGTGCTGGTCGCGATGTTAGGTGTGGGGGTTGCTGAGCACTCAGGTTTTATTAATACTGCGCTAAAACGCATGTTAAAAATCACTCCTGCTAAGTTTCTAACTCCGGCAGTGGTTTTAGTCGGTATTATTTCTCATACCGCAACTGATGCGGGTTATGTGGTGGTTATTCCGCTGGCAGGCGTTATTTTCTTCACCGTTGGACGCCACCCGCTAGCCGGTATTGCTGCAGCATTTGCTGGTGTGTCAGGCGGTTTTTGTGCCAACTTTATTCCTTCAGGTATTGACCCATTATTGCAGAGCTTTACTCAAGCTGCCGCGCAAATTGTTGATCCTACAATTGAAGTTAACCCGTTAAATAACTGGTTCTTCGCTGCGTCGTCTTGTATCCCTATTACGCTGGTTATTTGGTATCTAACCGATAAAGTATTAGAGCCTCGCCTAAATCGTACCCATAAGGTGAATCGCGAAGAGGTCGATTTACCAGCGATGGAAGAAGAAAAGCCATCTGAGATTAAAGCATTCCGCGTTGCAACCTTAGTGATGGTAGTGGCTATTGCAGCCTTCTTCTCGTTAACCGTGCCTGAAACTTCAACGCTGCGAGATGGGAATGGCTCCTTGACGAGCTTTAAAGCGCCATTGATGCAGTCAATTGTGCCGCTCATCTTCATCTTCTTTATGTTGCCTGGCCTTGTATATGGTTATATGACCGGCGCATTTAAGACTTCTGGTGATGTTGTACAAGCGATGTCTAAATCGATGAGCGGCATGTCGCACTACATCGTTATGGCATTTTTCTGTGCGCAGTTTGTGGCGGCATTTTCGGCATCAAACCTTGGCGCATTAATCGCTGTTGAAGGAGCGGGTGGCTTAAAAGCGTTAAACTTACCGGCTGAAATCACTGTCGTTGGTATGATTGTTCTAGTTGGCTTTGTGAACTTATTTGTAGGGTCATCATCGGCTAAATGGGCTTTAATTGGTCCAGTATTAGTGCCTATGTTGATGCAGTTAAACATTAGCCCTGACTTATCGCAAGCGGCATACCGCGTAGGTGATTCAAGCTCGAATATCATCACGCCTCTTATGCCTTATTTCCCATTGGTGGTGGTTTACTGCCAGCGCTATGTGAAGAACATTGGTATTGGCACGCTTATCTCTATGATGCTGCCATTTAGCTTGGCATTGATGTCTATCTGGAGTGTGTGGCTACTGGCTTATTGGGCATTAGGCTTCCCGCTAGGCTTAGGTGCTAGTTACACCTATGGACTTTAACGCTCTAGTTTATTAGCGTTTAGCTAGCTAAATTACCGTGATGAATAAGGGCAACGTATCGACGTTGCTTTTTTTTTACGGTTTTGGCTCAGCTTTTACCCACTTCTCACTCTAGCACTAAGAGTTATTTTCAGTATTCTAATCCCCCTTAGGTTTGTTTCTACTGGCATAATAGCTTTTTTGATTTGGGCGCTTCTTTGCATGACATGGATTTTCTTTACCTTTTTAGCTGCATCAATGCAGGCGTGGCGCAATGCCTTTCAAAGCCAGCTGAGTAGAGATGTTAATATTGCAGGTGTCACCTTAGCGCGATTTATCTGGGCGACGCCTATCGCCATTGTCTATTTGGTAGGGTTATATCTCTGGCAGCCGGTAGGCTTACCCTTTATTACGCTTAAATTTAGTGCTTATGTATTAGGCGCGTCTGCGATGCAAATTCTAGCGACTGCCTTGATGGTCAAGTTGTTCAAGATGAAGAACTTTGCCGTGGGTGCAGGGCTTGCTAAGAGTGAAGCGTTAGTTGCTGCGATGCTAGGCGTGCTTTTTTTCGGTACTCATTTATCACCGCTTGGTTGGATAGGCGTGATGATTGGCGGTATTGCCGTGTTTATGATGAGTAGTAAGCAAGGCTTTAAGCAACTTTCGTTATCAACCGTCTTACTTGGCCTTGCTTGTGGCACCGCTTTTGCGCTGACATCTTTATGGGTACGAGAAGCCAGCCTTAGCTTAGATCTGCCTTTTCCTCATAGAGCCGCATGGGTGTTGCTATTTGTGGTTGCTATTCAGACAACCGTGTTATTGATTTACTCTTATGCCGTAGATAAAAATACCATTGACGGTTTACTGCAAAGACCAAAGCTAACACTGCTGACCAGTGCCACGAGTTGTTTGGGGTCAATCGGTTGGTTTAGCGCTATGTCTTTACAAGCTGTGCCGTACGTTAAAACCTTAGGCCAAATAGAGGTGTTTTTTACGTTGCTCATAGCTACATTCTGGTTAAAGGATAAGGTGAAAATCAAAGATATGATGGGGCTTCTTCTTATTGCCCTCGCTGCGATGCTGGTTATGTGGAGTTAGGTGCTAACTCTTTAATAGTCTTTAAATGCTAGCAGTGTTTTCTACATTTAAGTGATACAAAAAAGTGATATAGATAAGCGTTACTCTCGCGCTTTATATGCGAAAGCATATTTGCTCAGAGCGATAGATAACTGGGCGCATAATACCCCAAGGGTTGCGCCGGCAATAAGGTCGCCAAGAAAGTGGTAATTTTGCCCTAATTGCCCAGCAATCGCCCCAAACATAGCTAATAACCATAACCAATGTAGTTTTGGCAAGCGCCACCAAAATACGCTGACTAATGCGAAAGTGAATAGGGCGTGTCCTGATGGAAAAGAGTTATAGGCCGCCCCCAGAGTAAAAGGATAAAACCCTTCGACGCCATTATGGATCCAGGAAGGGTTACTGCCAGCTTGAGCATAAATCCAGGTTTCCGGCCAAGTGCGGCCAAATATAAATTTAGCACTGACTCTGATGATGCTGGCAAAAATTAAGGTTAGCACCAAAGTGAGCGCCATCCTGGCCAGTTTTTTACGCCAGGCGGGATTTAAGCCAGCAAGAATAATGATAGCTGCGAGACATTCGAAAAATAGCGGCATTTGACTGAGAGGCTTAAAGATAGCGCTAGCATCAACATTGTGGTGCACCCAAGTTGATACAGGGCGGTCTAAAAACAGCACGCTAAATATAACGCCACTTATTGCAGCAAAGTATAGCCATACGCTGCTACGTAATGTAAGTGCTTGGCGCTGGGGGAGTGACACGCTATTAATGGCTGCTGGCTGTTTATCTGCTTGGTTCATTAATTCAAAGGGCATTGTATAGGAGAGTTGAGAGTGTATGAGCTACTAGAGTTAACTACAAGCTCATGCAGAGGGATATTGGTTCGCTAGCAAGTTAACTTATGTTTTTACATTCTCAGATACTTACCGATGTTAAGTGGGATAAAGGGTATTAAAATGATTAACGCCAATATCCTGAGACTGTAACTAACTGCGAGTCACTACATATTAGAGATGTTCATTGTTCACTGTCATTGTTTTTTGAGGCTCTCATCGCTATCGCAATGCAAACACCCGCGCCGCCCCAAGTAATGAGTAGCGCCAATACCATCATTATTATCGCCCCTGCACTCATTCTTTTGGCTCCTTTTCTTGGTTAGTACTTGAAATTAAACTGATAAAAATGGCGGCGAACAACATTACTGCGATAAGTCCCCATCCGAGAAGTAGTTGGTCAGCAATAGGATAATCACCATAGCCATTAGTAAGCGTATTCGTGAGGTTTTTAACTAATAAAATTGCCAACATGATAGGGCTGATAAAGCGTAGACAAATAACCAGCCAATGGCCAATACTAAACTCACTACACTGGTTGGCATACTCACGGATATCGGCAATGTTAAATAACCATGCAACAATGATTAGCTCGACCAGACAACTTGAGAGTAAGGCAATGTTATTAATAAAGTAATCTACAAGGTCGAGCAGTAATAAACCGCCGTGACTTGAAAACACCATCGAGATAACAAAGCCTGTTCCGCAAACCAGTAGCGCGGCTTTTTTTCTCGATATGGCCAGCTTATCGATGACCGCTGACACCACAGCTTCAATAATAGAGATATGCGAGCTTATGCCTGCTACGACCAAGGCGAGGAAAAACAGTGGTCCAAGAATATAAGGGATGGGCAGTATATTAATTGCTGCGGGTATGGTGACAAAGGCTAAACCTACTCCGGATGAAACAACATCTGTAATGGGCTTAGCTTGTTCTTGTGCCATATAGCCAAGTACGGCAAAGATCATAATACCGCTCAATGTTGAGAAACCACAGTTAATCAAAACGGTCATAAAAGCGTTATTATTAATATCTGATTTTTTAGGTAGATAGCTTGAGTAGGCTAGCATGATCGCAAAGCCGACACTCAAAGAGAAAAATATCTGTCCGTAAGCTGCCGACCAAACATTCGCATCTAAAATCATGCTGAAGTTGGGTTTAAATAGGTAGTTGAGCCCTTCCATTGCTCCAGGAAGAAAGACTATGCGGCCAATGAAGAGCAGCACCATAATAAACAACAATGGCATCATAATCTTACTGGCTCGCTCAATACCGCCTTTTACTCCACTATAAACAGCAAAGGTTGTGATGCTCCAGGCGATAGCCATTGGAATTGCGATATGAAATTGGATCGAGCCTAACTTTGTTGGGGAGTTGTCTTTAACTTGTAGGTATTCATTAAAAAAGAAAGCGTTAGTGTCAGTGCCCCAGCTTTGGCTAATGGAGAAGATTAAATAGGAGATAGCCCAGCCAATAATTGCGACGTAGTAGATAGCGATCACTGCGGCAATAAAGACCTGAAACCAGCCCAGCCATTCAAGCCTAAAGCCTAATGAGGCCCCGAGTTTGGCGAATATTTTTGGTGCGGCGCTGCGGTATTTATGACCTAGGCTAAACTCCATGATCATAAATGGAATACCGGCTGTAACCATGGCAAACAGATAGGGAATGAAGAAAGCGCCGCCGCCATTTTCGTATGCCATGTAGGGAAAGCGCCAAATATTGCCCAGACCGATGGCAGAGCCTACAGCAGCCAGAATAAAGCCTGTTCTTGAGTTCCATTGCTCTCTTTGCATTGAACGCGCCTGTCTATTCTCCAACTACATTATTGTAAATTGGGACAACAGAATTAATTTTAGTCAGGTTTATGGATCTTGCTTAGGCAAAAGGATTGTAGGTTATGAAATCACTACTTTTTTAAAGAGAGTGCGGTAGATGAAAAGGGGAAGCGGTGTGGTCATGTTTTTAACGCTGAATACTCATATCAAACACCAAACACCAAACATCAATTACTAAATCCTCATTACTGATGACTTAACTAGCCTCCCTTATCCCGTGCTCCTTAAATTAGCTTCTCTATTACTAATTTAACCTTGGTAAGCGGCTTCACACTGTTTTACCTGGTCAACAAGTGACTGGTTATAGGGCACATTCAATTTGTGTAACTTGGCTCGCTCTAAAACAAAGCCGTTAATCGCGTTAATTTCAGTTGCTCGCTGGTGGCTCACATCTTGCTGCATGGAAGAGTAATTCTGCGCAGTTAATTCAATGACTTGATAAACACGGTCAAGCAAATACTCCAAGTCTAAGTTGATACCATCGGCAGAAGCTACTTTTACCAGCTCACTTACGGCATTGAAGATAGTGTCGCGATACTCAAGATTGGCAAGTTGGCCGTTAGGGCAGCTGTGGATTGCTGTTAACGGGTTTATCGCCACATTGATGGCGAGCTTTTGCCATAGTAGAGGCAAGATATCATCATACCAACGACTTTGGGGGATGGTGCTGAGTAATATCGCTTTAAGCTCTGTACTTAGCTCTGTTCTTCGATCTGCGCTTAGCTCTGCACTTTTCTCAGGTTCTAGCTCTGCATTTTTCTCTGAATTAGGCTCAGTACTTTGCTCGCAATCAAGAGTTGGCGCTTTATATGAACCTAATTGAGTGAGGCCCGCTCCGGTCTGTTTTACGTGCCACTTAGCCAGTTTTAACGCCCCTTGAGAGGTTGTACCAAGGCTTAAGCCTCGCTTGCCAAGGTAGGGCTTAACGTCTAAGTGAGGGCCCATGCCATTGTGCAGTAATAAAATATGCGTGTTGTTGGGCAGGTAAGGTAAAACAGCTGTCACAGCAGCAGTCACTTGATAGGCTTTTACACAGACGATTAATAATGTTGTGCGGGTTAAGCTTTGGCGGTAATCATCTTGGCCAATGAACTGGGCACTACGGGTAAGCTTTTGTCCATCAAGTGCAGTAAAACTGACTGGCTGAACATGCGAATGCGCCTCTCGGCTGATAAAACTTAACTCGTACTCAGGTTTATGACTTAGTGATTTAGGGTTTAGCGATTTAGCTTGCGGTGAAGTTGGCGCTGTAGTCAGCTCAGGTAGGCCATTACTGAGCTGGTGAAAAATAAGCTGTCCAATGGCACCCGCCCCCAAGATGGTGATCTGTTTGGCGCCTGAGTTTATCGATGATGATGTTGGCATGTAAATTACTGCGTTATTCGCTATCGGGATCAATGAGTTTGGCGGCTTTAAAGTATCGACAGTAAATCCAGTGAGTAAAATAGAACAGTGATATTCCGATCATATCGGCAATAAAATCTGCAATAGAGGCGCTACGGTAGGATAACTGTGATTGCACCAGTTCAATAAACACAGCGTAGCCAGCTAAGATCACCGCAAGAATGTACCATTTGGGTCTAAACGCTAAGTAAGTTAAATAGGATAAGATAAAGAAGCTGCCAACGTGGCCAACTTTATCGAAATTGGGGATCCCAGTTTGATAGTAGTTTGGCTTAGAAAAAACCAAGTAACTGACCAAGATTAATGTTAACGCAAGCGCACACTTAAATATTGTTTGTCTATTTATCACGTCGAATGTATTTTTGTCATTTGCATCAATCATAAGAAAACCCGTAGATAAAGTCATCAATAACCCGCAAATTCATCAGCTTTTATGGTTTATTTACTTCAAGTTCGGGTGCTCTGTGCGTAAAATATGGCTACAAACATTTTTTAAGGACCAAACTTATGCCTTCAATGGATATTGTTTCAGAAGTAAATGAAGTTGAACTGCGTAACGCGGTTGATAATTCAGTGCGTGAATTGAAAGGACGTTTTGACTTTCGTGGCAAAGAAGCCAGCATCGAATATAAAGATCATATTGTGACCTTAACAGCCGAAGATGATTTTCAGTGCCGTCAGTTGGTCGATATCCTACGTATGCAGATGAGTAAGCGCGATGTGGATCCTAAATCGATGGATGTTGATGAAAAAGCGGTACACAGCGGTAAAACCTTCTCTTTAAAAGTGAAGTTTAAAGAAGGTATCGAAACCTTAGTGGCTAAAAAGCTGGTTAAGCTGATTAAAGACAGCAAACTTAAGGTGCAGTCTTCTATTCAAGGTGACTCGGTTCGTGTGACTGGCAAGAAGCGTGATGATCTGCAACAGGTGATGGCACTTGCTCGCGAAGCAGAGCTTGGTCAGCCATTCCAGTTTAATAACTTCCGTGATTAATTATTCGGTAATTACTCCTTAGTTGCTCGTTAATTAATGGTTTTTGCTCTTCGCGAGTAAACTTTATTTTTTACGACAGAATTAATATGAAGACGCTTAAAAAATTGTATTTTAAGCGTCTTTTGTTTTTACTCTTTCGTTTTAGCTCGAAACTACCTATTTCAGATCAAAACTATCTACTTCAGAGCAAATGCTCTTTGCTAATCGATATGGCTATTAAATATGGTTAGTAGATATGGCCATCAGTTCAGCTCCCAGTAACGAGTACAAGCTTCTTTAGATGCTGGACTCTTTACTTGCATCATCCGGCTTAGCTTCATCTTGCTCTGTAAGTCTTGGGTTTGGCGCATATTTCTGTACTAGCATAATAAGCCCCAGCACTGGGAAGCCAATCAAACTTGCAGCGATAAAGAAGCTGACATAATCATAAGCATCGATATAAGCACCAGAGAAGCCCGCAATAAACTTAGGGAACAGCAACATAATTGAAGATAACAGTGCATATTGAGTCGCGCTGTAACCACTACTGGTCAAACTCGATAGGTAAGCGATAAATGCCGCTGTTGCGATACCTGCACTGAAATTGTCTACCGAAATCGCAAAGGTTAAGAAAGACACGTTGTAACCAATCATAGCCTGGTAGGCAAATAATAAGTTAGTCACCGCAACCAGAAATGCGCCTAAAAATAGAATCTTCATTGTGCCATAGCGAGCGATTAATAGACCGCCAGCTCCCGCGCCGACTAATGTCATGATCAGGCCATAGATTTTACTTAATGTGGCAATTTCCGTTTTCGAAAAGCCCATATCCACGTAAAACACGTTAGCCATGATCCCCATGACGATATCGGATATACGGTAGCAAGAGATCAGTAATAAGATAAGGATTGCACTGCGGCCATAACGCTTAAAGAAATCGATAAACGGCAGTACACTCGCGGTATAAATCCAAGACAAACTAGCGGCGATGGCTTTGGGGTAGCGGGCTGCAAACTTAACTTTTAATTCAGCTTCTTTTTCATCAGCCTCTTTGGTTTCAACAATCGGCTCTTTACTAAATAGCGTAGTTAAAATACCGATAGACATGAGCCCAGCCATGACTAAGTAGGCTGTTTGCCATGACACTAAACTGTAGGCCTCGCTATTAGGTTCTATCCATGCAGCTATGGTCAGTGCACCTGCTGTCGCTATAATCATGGCGCTGCGATAGCCTACTTGATAAGCCGCTGCGAGTGCTGCCTGCATTTTTACCGGCGCAGATTCTATTCGAAATGCATCGATAACAATATCTTGAGTGGCTGAGGCAAAGGCGACCATTAAGGCAAACAGAGCCAGTCGCTCTAAATCGGCTAGGGGATCGCTTTGACTCATCCCGATAATCGCTGCCACAAGGAGTAGCTGCGCGAACATCATCCAGCCACGCCTACGACCTAGTAGCCGAGTAAATATCGGCAGCGACATCCGATCCACTAGCGGTGACCAAGCCCATTTGAAACCATAAGCTAGTGCTATCCAACTAAAATAGCCAATGGCAGTTCGGTCAACCCCGGCTTCTCTGAGCCAGAATGACAGGGTAGAGAAAACCAGCATCAAGGGTAAACCGGCCGAAAAACCAAGTAACAACAAAACGAGAACGCGTTTATGGCAATAAATTGAGGCGGCGTCTTTAAAGCGCTGAAAGAAAGAGGGCACGGATGCAGAAGACATAAGGGATCTTTGCTGGAATAGATTCGCTTAGCTTACGGCTGAGCGAGATTAGGTTCAAGAGATTAATCGGTGATTTAGTGAGATGGCAATAAAAAACCCAAACCGACAATAGTGGCTTGGGCTTTGGTAGAGCTTAATAAGCTCTTTTGTGGATATTCAATAGTATAGATACTAAGGTCTGATGCCGATACAGCCTTGAGGTATTTGACCACCAATGCTCAAGTAGTCACAGCAATCATGGATCTGCTTTCGCAAAAACTGATTACCTCGAATAGCCCAACTAGGCCATCTGTCAAAGGCGTGTAATAGGTGCCAAAACACACGTTCCATATCTGTCTGCGCATCACCCTGATGATTGTACATCTGCCATTCTTCAAGGGTGTCCCATAGGTATAACTGGATTTCATTGAAATCGAGTTGATCACTCAAAAACGCTTTTCCATAGAAAGCCAGTTGGGGCGCCTTACCATCAATGAACTCATCCGCTGTCATTGAGCCGCCTCCTTTACTTAACAAAATAAGTATAGGCACGAAATTAGGTTTTTAGCTCAAATAAATTCAAATAAATTCAAATTATTTCAAAATTAATATTGGTAAATCATACTTACGTTAGTCGCGCGGTAACAGTGTCGCCTTCTTAAGTACTACATCTTTAACCGGAAAGTCAGGCCACTCTATCTTGGTGTTAAACTCAGTTGGCACGAGTGACATTGCTTGTAGCACTTCCATGCCAGAGGTCACTTCACCAAAAACGGCATAACCCCAACGGCGAGAAGAGGGATCTAACTTCTCATTGTCGACGATATTGAAATAGAATTGGCTGGTGGCTGTATGTGGTTCGGCTTCACGGGCCATTGCGATAGTGCCCGTTAAGTTAGATAGGCCATTGCCAGATTCATTAACGATTGGCTTATCGGTTGGTTTCTCTTCTTTGTTTAAATCTAAGCCCCCACCTTGTACAACGAAATCGCTAATCACGCGGTGGAACAAAGTGTTGTCGTAATGACCTTTTACGACATAGGTGAGAAAGTTATCAACGGTAATTGGGGCGCGGGTTCTATCGAGCTCAACCACAATTTTCCCCATGCTGGTATCAAGTTCTACCTGGGGATAAAGCGTATTAGGCTGAATGTCCACCGCATAGGACAGTTGGCTTGCAGTTAATAAGACAAGTGATGTTAGTGCCTTTGTTATCCAAGTTTTCATAGTGTTCCTTTTAATGGCAAGTTGAATACAGCAAGCCTTGAGTTATATTTATTGCTGAATAAACTGGTTAAGCTCTGGATCGTTAATAATGTCGCGGGTTAGCTCGCCCAGTAGTTTGTTCATTTCTAGTTCAAGCGTAGCAAAGTCGGCGCTAAATGGGCCTTTCAATAGACCTTTAGCACGATAACGTTTGGTCAGTTCTTGATTGGCATTCTTAGCGATCACATTGATGATAATTTGGCTATTAGCTTCAAAGCCAAAGGTGCCTTCATCAACATCGGTTAATAATTGCTCCAACTGTATTTGCATATGATTGACTGAGCTTGGGTCAATTCGGTATCCAGCCTGGGTAAATCCCTCTCTAAAGACTTGATCCATTTGCACTCGAGGCGCTTCACTCGGGCTGATAAGGCGCGCGGCTTTATCACCATCGTTAAAGCGCACGATAAAGTTGGCCGAACGAGTATCAATCGTTTCTAGGGCGACAGGAAGCTCGGCTTCTGTTTGTTGGCTAATGCTAGGAACCTCAGGATTTAAAGCGATATGTGATGGCCCTTGACTAGCGCAACCAGCAGCCGCAAGAGCTGCAGTGATCAATATAAGTAAACGTTTCATTTTGACTTTCATAAACAAGTTTTTAATGGCATCAGCATACCAGAAGATGTAGGTGATTCCAGAGCAAGCCTAAACTTTTGCAATTTAGGTGGTTTTTACTGTTATAGCGGCTGGATAACCCAAGCAAGGCTATTGTAGTATGCAGTGGTAATGGTTTTAACTGTTTTTAGTTTTAATGGCAGTGTAAATCACTGAAGGATAAGAGTGTATGAAGGGAATGATATGCGTATTTTAACAATGCTTGTTGCAGGTTTACTCAGCTGTAATGCTATAGCCACGGAGGCTCCTCATATTTTTGGTGTCAGTGCTGGCTATGGTTTCCAAGATTTAGAACAATCAGATAATCACGATAGCAGTGCTGGTGATAACTTTGTCGTGGATATTTACTACCGCTATATGTGGCACGAAAATGTAGGTCTTGAGGCGGGGTATTTTACCGGAAGTGGTGGTGTGGCGAGTATTTTTACCGGAGTAATCACTCGTATTAACAATATCGAGTATTCAGGATACAGGGCTGCGCTTTATGGAGAATACATGCTATCTGACAGTAATCGCTTATACGCAAAATTAGGCGCGAGTGCGAATGAGCTTTCCTACCATGTAGGCAACTGGGGCAGTGATAAGGTTAATTATTTTGAAGACGATGGAACGGATGTTTATGCCGCAGTTGGCTGGGGAATTAGGTTTAATTCTGGCTTAGGAATGAATGTCGAGTATCAATATGTGCCGGTGCAGGCGTTAGAGGTGCAAAACCTCAATATTGGCTTGAGTTATCGCTTTTAACCGCAAGTAGATTAAGTTTCCGTCGCTGTCCGTCGCAGGCTTGTAAAGTGCTTAGGCGATGTTTTTGTGCTTAGTTGTCTTCAGTATACTTTTCAATTATCGATTAAATAGCAAGGTGTTTGTGGTTACACTTTATTAACAAAAAGTGGTTAAGCAGCTTTTAACCTGAGTCAGTTCCAGTTAGAGTAAAAGGTCGAATTTAATTCTGGAACTCAAGCTTTATGTCTGAGAATAATGTGCCATGGGCGCCTAATATATTGACCAGCTCAGCGGCTCCGCCAAGTTTGACTGATGAGCATGGTCGCGCTATCTACGGGCATTTCGATGGTCCGGTGCCTCACTTGGGTGTGGAGCAGTTCAAGTACTTTGATGAGATGGACAAGCTCGCTTCAAGTCGGTCAAAGCATTTTGCCTATAAGCAGTTCCAGTTTGCTAGCATCGTTACGCCACATTACGTTATAGGGGTCGCACTGGCCGATATTCGCTATGTGGGCAGTGCCTTCTGTTACCTCTACGACATCAACACTGATCAGCTGATAGAAACGAGTTGGCTTAAGCCTTTGGGCCTAGGTTATCAGATGTCTGACTCTCCGATGCAAGGTAAGGCGAAGATAAAGAGTGGTAAGGGGCAAGTTGAGTTTGATATTGAACAAGGGCTTTGGCGCATCAGGATCAATACGTTAGGGATTGAAGCGGATTTAAGTTTACAGCCAGAGCCATTAAGCCTCCCCATGGCGATGTGTAACCCAACGGGCTATAGCGGCTGGACATATACCCAAAAACATAACGCCTTAAAGGTAGCGGGTAGCCTAATCATTAATCATGAGCCGCAACCATTACAAAGAGTCACGGCCGGATACGATTTTAGTGCAGGCTTTATGCGCCGAGAAACCAGTTGGCGCTGGGCAAGTATTAACTGTTTAACTGAAAGTGGAAGTTTGGGGTTAAATTTAGCTGCTGGAGTCAATGAGACTGGCTGTCATGAGAACGCGTTTTGGCATAACGGCGAAAGGCACCTTCTTGGGGCTGTGCATTTTGACTTTATCCGTCAACGAAATAAAACAGACGTTGCGGGAAGCTGGCGAGTGTATTCAGATAATGGTCAAGTGGAGCTGACTTTTACACCGAAAAACTGCCGTCAAGAGAAACTAAACTTATGGCTATTAAAAAGTAATTTTAGGCAGTATTTAGGCCATTTTGATGGCTGTATTATTGATAATTTGGGTCAGAGACATCAACTCGATAATGTTCTAGGGCTAACAGAAGACCATTTTGCACGTTGGTAACTTTGCTACGCCAGCAGGATTAATGACTTTTAGGTATTAGCAATGGATTTACCGCGACAATAAAAACGGCGAGGCAAACCCCTGATATAAGGGAAACAAAGGATAAAAGGATATATAAGATGGATTTTAATTCACTGATCGCACACCCCGAAGTACTACTACTCGTACTCGCCCCGATTTTCTTCATCTGTATTTTACTTGAGTGGTATATGGGCGATAGGCAAAACCGCTTACCTCTTAATGCCCGCTATCACTTGCCTGAGGTAATGTGTAACTTTGCTTTAGCTGCAATGCATCAGCTAACCGACATCCTAACAGGGCTGTTAGTTGCTAAGTTATATCTGATGTTCTTTGGTTGGCGTTTATTTGATATTGAAATGAATGGTGCCACGTTTATTGCGCTAATGGTGGCGCAAGATTTCTGTTATTACTGGTTCCATCGTGCCAGTCACCGCATTCGTTGGATGTGGGCGGCTCATGTTGCCCACCATAGTTCGGAGAATATGAACTTTAGCACCGCATTTCGTCAAAGCTTAATGTATCCAATGGCAGGGATGTGGATATTCTGGCTGCCGTTAGTCATCGTGGGTTTTGACCCTAATTGGGTGGTGTTTGTTGTGTTGTTGAATTTGGGGCTGCAGTTCTTTGTTCACACACAGGCGATCAAGTCTTTAGGTATTTTAGAGTGGGTCATCAATACGCCTTCCCATCATCGAGTGCATCATGGGCGTAACCCACAGTACATAGATAAGAACTATGCGGGGGTTTTGATTATCTGGGATCGCATGTTTGGCACGTTTGCCAAGGAAGATGAGACTGTTGAGTACGGGATCACTAAGCCCATTAACAGTTTTAACCCGCTAGTGGTGACCTTTACTGAATGGCGAGATATGTTTAAAGAGGCGTTTGCGGCTAATTTGACCCCTATGCAAAGGTTTAAGGTGTTATTTGCCCCGCCAGCAACAGCAGTCTCGCAGATAAGCGAGCCAATCCCTAGTAAGCAAGAACTTGGTAAACAAGATCCTAAACATGATGAACAGGTTGTAGACGTTAAATCGTGAGCTCGGTTAGCTAGGACCTGATAGAGCTGAGACTTAATTGAGCTGAGAGCAGATTGATAGGATAAAAAAACGGTGAGCAACAGGCTCACCGTTTTATGTTTACATCAGAATATTTCTTTGGTTAGGCTCTTGGCTTACCGTACAAAGCGCTTTGAGGGTGCGGAGCTTGGGGGCTCGCGTCAATTTCTGAGCTTTGTTCTGCTTCAAGTTCAGTTTCTTGGCTCTTCTTGCTGATTTTTTGTGCCTGCAAAATAACAAACTTGCCGTTCGATGCAACCGTGGTGCAATTCTTAAAAATCCGCTGTAACTTAACGTGATAGGCCAAGTGACGGTTACCGACCACATTTAAAATCCCGCCATTTTTTAAACGTCTAAAGGCATCTAAGAACATCTGCCAAGCGATATGGTCAGTAATGGCTTCACCTTGGTGAAACGGCGGGTTACATAGAACTAAGTCCGGGCGGAAGCCTTCACTCATATTCGTTAAGCAATCATCCCAACCAAAGGTTGCTTGCTCGCCTATCAGTGCTGGATTATCTAACTTATTGAGTGCCCAGTTTTCTCTAGCAGAGGCAACGGCCATTTCAGAGTCATCAATAAAGTGGACGTAGGCTTCTGGGAATACCTGTTTGGCATGTAAGCCTAAAATACCGTTACCACAGCCTAAATCGACTATCGATTTGAATTCACCTTTAGGCATGTTATCGAGCATGATCCGTGCACCAATATCGAGTTTATTGGCAGCAAAGACATTGCTCAGGTTGGTGATCTGCAAGTTAAACTCAGGTACCGACCAAGTTGTCGCTTTTGGTAAAGCACGTATTTTACCATCGCTAATACAAGTGATAACGCGGGTCTTTTTCCATGTCAGACTCGCACTTGCAGGCCCAAGATTTTGGCTAATGGTTTCTAATAATGACTTATTAATTGACTTGGCTTTAGCACCAATCAATATCTGTGTTCCAGCGGGTAAGACATGTGACAATCTATTTAGCTGGTGGGCAAAGTAGTTTAGGTTTTTTGGCAGTTTCATTAGCACGAGCTCAAGTCCTTGAGGGAGCTCATCACGACTATTTACCCAGGTAAGCGACTCATTCGGTAACTGATTACGGCTAAGGTTCTGCGTCGTGCCCAGTAAGCTGGTTTTTGCATCTGTTTCCAGTGTCAGCGGCCAGCTAGGGTCGATTGATATTAGACCCGCGGTCAACGCACCGAAGCTATCATTGACAATCGCAGTGTTAATGCTTGTTTGTTCTGTATCGATTAAATGCTTTATTAGGTGCTCATCGGCAGCGTCCCATGCCTGCAGATTAGACTCTTGTCTGCTAGGGTAACGGAGGAGTTCGAGTTCAATACCCGATACAGAAAAATGTGTCGTCATATGCCAATAAGTACCAAATAAATTAGGGCGCATATTATCGCAGATTTATGATCTCAGGTATATGATGTGAATTATGATATCTGCTGTAGGTTAGGAGGTTTAACGATGAAACAGGGTGATTTAGGGCTTAATCGGCCAGTTTTGTCCGATATTAAACCTTCTCAACAGGCATTATCGACAGCAATTGCTAGACCCCGCTCTGAATGTGAGCCTAGAATTGCAGTGCCTTACACCTTAATTAAGGGCTATCTCAATAGCGCGCAGCAAAAGGCGTTGCTAGACGAGTCTGCGACTTACCCGCTCAATCGTCCTGAAGTGGTTGTTTATGGTAAGCGTTACCCAATTCCCCGTAGCCAGGTATGGTTTGCCGATAAAGGGTGTGACTATTTTTATTCAGGCTTGTTTATACAGGCTGAGCCGTGGCCTAAATATGCCTATAAGTTGCGGCAGAAGTTAGCGCGAGAGTTCGAGCTTAATAGTAATGGTGTATTAGTGAACCGTTATGCCGATGGTCATGAGTCGATGGGCTGGCACAGTGATGACGAAAAGGAGATAGAACCCGGAAGTGATATTGCGTCGGTCACCTTAGGTGCAAGCCGTGACTTTTTTATTCGCCATAAAAAGACTCAACAAAAAATAAGTTTATCTCTTGATAGTGGGGACTTACTTATTATGCATTGGCCCATGCAAAAAGAGTGGCAACATTCACTCCCTAAGCGATTAAAGGTGACAGAGCCAAGATTAAATCTGACCTTTAGACGCTTAATTGTCGGTTTTCATCAGATAGCTTAATAAATAGGTAGCAGAGGGGGGGGGGACAAATTTAGTTCTAATCGATATCGATAGTGCTGCCAGTTGATCTTTAAAGATTATCGCAGTAACCTGCCGCAATCGCATTTATGCCTATTGAGAACATCGTTATGTCAGTTGAACAGATCATTACCGAAAAACTCACCGCAGCACTTTCACCATCTCACCTAGAAGTGATTAACGAAAGTCATAACCATCACGTACCGCCAAACTCTGAAACCCACTTTAAAGTGATCATCACTAGTAGCGAGTTTGAAGGCAAGCGCCTTATTGGTCGTCACCGTGCAGTTAATGAGGCATTGGCTGAAGAGTTTGCTCAAGGCTTACACGCGCTGTCTATGCACACTTTTACTCCACAAGAGTGGGCGGTTGAGGTAGATGTACCCGCGTCACCAAAGTGTAAAGGGTAAGCCATACTAAGTTAGCATCACTATTATCGGTGAGTTGATGTAATTAAAGCCACGGCATATCGCTGTGGCTTTTTTGTTTCTAGTCCAAACGACCTTCTTTAATAAGGTGGAGTCTAAGTGTTGGCGGCTAATGCCTTTGGGCGGTTTGTTGTGTTATTTGGTTAAGTGTGCGAAAAGTGATGCAATAATGAAAAAAGTTTATGGTGCTTTTATTGACTACGCAGCTGCAGTACGTAAGTATCACTTTAGATCAGTACAAGCTTACAGTCGATTAAGGCAGTAACGAACATTATGCTTATGAGCGATTAGGCCGAATTTGGAGAATTAACATGCCGTTATTAGATAGTTTTACCGTTGATCATACACGTATGAATGCACCCGCTGTGCGCGTCGCTAAATCTATGGTCACACCAAATGGCGATACGATAACGGTATTCGATTTACGTTTCTGTATTCCGAATAAAGAGATCCTAAGTGAACGAGGTATTCATACCCTTGAACACTTGTTTGCAGGGTTTATGCGTCAGCATTTAAATGGCGATGGCGTCGAGATTATTGATATTTCACCGATGGGATGTCGTACAGGCTTTTACATGAGCTTAATCGGCACACCGACGGAGTCGACCGTTGCTGATTCGTGGCTTGCTGCGATGCAAGATGTGCTAAAGGTCGCATCTCAATCAGATATTCCAGAGCTTAATGAATATCAATGTGGCACCTTTGAAATGCATTCTCTTGAGCAAGCTAAAGAGATCGCCCGCAATATTATCGCAGCCGGTATCAATGTTAACCGCAATGATGATTTAAGTCTGAGCGAGGCAATCTTAAAAGGGCTGTAACGGACAAGAATGGGTTACTCAAACACAAAAATGACGGCAGCAGCCGTCTTTTTTATGTTTGAGTTAAGTCTGTATTTTGAAAGCTTTAGCGCTATTTATGGTTAGATGGTCAATTTCATTGTTTTTCTGTTGTGCTTTTCTAGCGCAAAAGGGCAAGTTCACTTCGCTTTATTCAACTCTATTTTTGACCAAAACAAGCTTAAATATGCCTAAAATTATAGATTTAAGCCTGTTATCTGTATGAAACAGTGTTTTGCAACGCTATCCTCGCAAGCCTAATTAATCAGCACTTAGATAAATGTTTAATTTTTATTATATCTAGCCATTTTTTGGTGGAGTATCTGTGGTAAAAGTTAATTAAGCTCTTTAATTGTATGGAGAATGTGGCCTGTAGCTATATTAATAAAATCTTAATTTTCACTGACATTTAACCTGTTTGTTCTCAAAACATTTGCAACCTTTTAAAACAGTCACATTTTTCATGGCGAGCTTGTGATATTTGGGGTAAAATGCGCGCGACCAGCGTGATTACGATCGCATTTCGACGATAAATCTGCGCTAGCTCAACACGAATTAGAGGTTTGTTTAAAAACTTGTGTGTTTAGCAGGAACGCGGCGCATTGTCTTTCCTTCATAACGTAGTGCTTGTGGATATGATTACAATAAAGAAAGGATTAGACCTACCTATAGCAGGTGGGCCAGAGCAAGTTATTCATGATGGTAAAGCCATCAAATATGTAGCTACTTTGGGTGAAGAGTATATTGGCTTACGTCCTACCATGAAAATTAAGGTAGGGGATAAAGTTAAAAAAGGTCAGATTCTTTTTGAAGATAAGAAGAATCTTGGCGTGATATATACTGCTTTAGCCAGTGGTACAATTTCCGAAGTTAACCGGGGCGCTCAGCGTGTTCTGCAGTCTGTTGTCATCGAAGTGGAAGGGGATGAAAGCATCTCTTTTGCTAAATATGACGCCACTGCTATCGACACGCTTGAAACTCAGCAAGTACGTGACAACCTGATCCAATCAGGCTTGTGGACGGCTTTGCGAACGCGTCCTTTCAGTCGAATACCAGGCGTTGATTCTACCGCTGCTGGTATATTCGTCACCGCTATTGATACTCAACCATTAGCAGCAGATCCTGTTGTCGTGATTGCAGAGCATAAAGCTGATTTTGAAATCGGCCTAAAGGTGCTTTCAAAGTTAACCGAAGGTAAGGTTTACCTTTGTAAGGCTGCTGGCGCTGATATTCCAAGTGCTAATGCTCAGGTTGAAGAGTTTGCCGGTCCACATCCTGCAGGATTGCCTGGCACACACATTCATAACCTATTAGCAGCGTCTGCAACAAGAACCGTATGGCATATCAACTACCAAGACGTGATAGCGATTGGTCAGTTGTTTGTGACTGGTGAGCTACATACTCAACGAGTAGTTGCTATTGCTGGCCCTAAGGCTGTTAAACCTCGTCTAGTCCGTACCCAAATGGGTGCAGCAATGGCGCAGTTGACTGAGGGTGAAGCAAGTGAAGGTAATGTTCGCATTATCTCAGGCTCAGTGTTAAACGGTCGCAAGGCTACGGGTCCTCACGCTTACCTTGGTCGTTACCATAATCAAGTAAGCTTGTTGGAAGAAGGCACTGAGAAAGAACTATTTGGCTGGGCTATGCCAGGCAGCGATAAGTTCTCTATTACTCGTGCATTCCTTGGACACCTTTCATCTTCTCGCTTGTTCAACATGACAACGAGTACAGGTGGCTCAGATCGCGCCATGGTACCTATTGGTAACTATGAGCGTGTAATGCCGCTGGATATTCTTCCTACCATGCTTCTTCGTGACCTAGTGTCAGGCGACTACGATGGCGCTGCAACACTTGGTGCATTGGAGTTGGATGAAGAAGATTTGGCACTGTGTACTTTCGTATGTCCTGGTAAATATGACTATGCGTCATATCTACGTGACTGCTTAGATACGATTGTGAGGGAAGGCTAATGGGCTTAAAACAGTTTTTCGAAAATATTGAACCGCAGTTTGAAAAAGGCGGTAAATATGAGAAGTTTTATGCGCTTTTTGAAGCTGCATATACTGTCTTTTATACTCCAGGTCACGTGAACAAGGGGCGTACCCACGTTCGTGATAACTTGGACCTAAAACGTATGATGATTACGGTTTGGGCATGTGCATTCCCGGCAATGTTTATGGGTATGTACAACGTAGGTTTGCAAGCACAAGACGCGTTAGTGGCAGGTTTTGCTGCTCCTGATACGTGGCAAGTTGCTTTATTCGGTATGTTTGGTACTGAGTTGACTGCAAGTTCAGGTGTTGCCGCATTATTGTGGTATGGCGCTTGCTGGTTCTTACCCATATATGCAGTGACATTTGCTGTCGGTGGTATATGGGAGGTGCTATTTGCATCGGTTCGCGGCCACGAAGTTAACGAAGGCTTCTTTGTTACCTCAATCCTTTTTGCACTAACACTGCCCGCAACGATTCCACTTTGGATGGTTGCCTTAGGTATTACCTTTGGTGTGGTTGTGGCGAAAGAGATCTTTGGTGGTACGGGCCGTAACTTCCTCAACCCAGCGTTGGCCGGTCGTGCTTTCCTATTCTTTGCTTACCCGCTAAATATGTCTGGTGACACAACTTGGGTTGTGGCTGACGGCTTCTCTGGTGCAACAGCACTGAGTCAGGCGGCGCAGGGCACATTAGAGTACGGTCTAACAACTGACTGGTGGAATGCATTCTTTGGTTTCATTCCAGGTTCTGTTGGTGAAGTATCGACACTGGCTATCTTGATTGGTGGCGCAGTTATCATCTACACCCGCATCGCTTCATGGCGTATCGTCAGTGGTGTTATGGTCGGTATGATTGCAGTTTCTTACCTACTTAACTTCATCGGTAGTGACACGAATCCAATGTTTGCAATGCCTTGGTACTGGCACCTTGTATTAGGTGGCTTTGCGTTCGGTATGATGTTTATGGCGACAGACCCTGTTTCAGCGTCTTTCACTAATAATGCGAAATGGGCTTACGGTATCTTAATTGGTGCAATGGCGGTATTCATTCGTGTTATCAACCCTGCTTTCCCAGAAGGCATGATGTTGGCCATCTTGTTCGCTAACCTATTTGCTCCATTATTTGACCATTTCGTGGTTCAGTCGAATATCAAGCGGAGGATTGCTCGTGGCTAGTAATAAAGATTCGTTCGGAAGAACACTGTTTGTTGTTGTTGGCTTATGTTTCATCTGCTCTATGTTCGTTTCGACGGCTGCAGTATTGTTGAAACCTATCCAACAAGAAAACAAATTACTTGATAAGCAAAAGTATATTCTTGAAGCAGCTAATTTGATTTCGACCAAAGATGGTGAAGTCTCTAAGGCTGAGATCTTGGCGCTTTACGACAAAAATGTTGAAGCAAAAGTTGTTTCATTAAGCACCGGTGATTTTGTTGATGGTGTCGATGGCGATACGTTCGACATGAATAAAGCCGCTCGTGACCCTAAGTTATCTTTTGTACCTAAAAACGATATTGCATCAGTAAAGCGTGTAGCAAATGATGCTGTTATCTATCTGGTTAAAGACGATGCAGGTAATCTGGTTAGCGTTATTTTACCGATTAAAGGTTATGGTCTGTGGTCAACCATGTATGCATTTTTAGCATTGGATCCTGATCTAAATACTATCCAGAACTTGGTGTATTACGACTTTTCTGGCTCAGGTGAAACACCTGGTCTAGGCGGTGAAGTACAAAACCCACAATGGGTCGCTAAGTGGCAAGGTAAAAAGTTATACAACGACAAGGGTGAATTAGCGATTACTATCACTAAAAACCCTGCTATTGCAGAGACTGTTTATGGTGTTGATGCCCTTTCAGGTGCAACATTAACCAGTAACGGTGTGCAGTATTCGTTAGAGTTTTGGTTAGGTAAAGAAGGTTTTGAACGCTTTATCGACAAAGCCCGAGATGGAGGACTGAGCTAATGGCTGATGCTAAAGAACTTAAACAGGTTCTAATCGGACCTATCGTCAGCAATAACCCAATTGCACTACAAATTTTGGGTGTATGTAGCGCCTTGGCTGTAACCAGTAAGATGGAAACAGCTTTGGTAATGACAATTGCGTTAACGGCGGTAACGGCATTATCGAATCTGTTTATCTCAATGTTACGTAATCACATTCCTAGTAGTGTACGTATTATTGTGCAGATGACGATTATTGCTTCATTAGTAATCGTGGTTGACCAAGTACTGCAAGCTTATGCATATGATGTTGCTAAGCAGCTATCGGTATTTGTTGGTCTGATTATTACTAACTGTATCGTAATGGGCCGCGCTGAAGCTTATGCGATGAAGACGCCTCCTATGATGAGCTTCATGGACGGTATCGGTAATGGTTTAGGCTACGGTGCAATCTTGTTGTCAGTTGGCTTCGTACGTGAATTGTTTGGTAATGGTTCATTATTCGGCGTTGAGATCTTAAGCAAGATTTCTGACGGTGGCTGGTATCAGCCTAACGGCCTATTGCTGCTGCCTCCTAGTGCGTTCTTCTTGATCGGTGCATTGATCTGGATTATTCGTGTGATGAAGCCAGAGCAAGTTGAAGCGAAAGGATAAGCATAATGGAACATTATATTAGTCTATTAATTCGTTCTGTTTTCATTGAAAACATGGCGCTATCCTTTTTCCTTGGTATGTGTACATTTCTTGCGGTATCTAAGAAAGTAAAAACAGCCATGGGTCTAGGTGTTGCAGTTATCGTGGTACTGGCGATTTCAGTACCTGTTAACCAAATTATCTATCAAGGCATTCTTGCTCCAGGCGCATTAGCGTGGGCAGGTGTTCCAGATGCTGACTTGAGCTTCTTGAAGTTCATTACCTTCATTGGTGTTATCGCAGCTTTGGTTCAGATCCTTGAGATGGCATTGGATAAGTATTTCCCACCGCTATATAACGCATTGGGGATCTTCCTACCGCTAATCACCGTAAACTGTGCAATTTTTGGTGCAGTGTCTTTCATGGTTGAGCGTGACTACAACCTTAGTGAAAGCTTTGTGTTTGGTATCGGTTCTGGTATCGGTTGGGCATTAGCACTTGTGCTGCTTGCTGGTATCCGTGAGAAGTTAAAATATGCTGATGTTCCTGATGGGCTTCGCGGTTTAGGTATTACCTTTGTTACCGCTGGTTTGATGGCTCTAGGTTTCATGTCGTTCTCAGGTGTGTCTCTGTAAAGAGGCACCATAACGACGTCTTAATTTGAACCTTTAAGGATAATTTAATGGGTATTCTTGAATCTACTCCAATCGATGTATATCTCGGTGTGAGTATGTTTACCGCGATTGTATTAGTCTTGGTTTTGGTAATTTTATTTGCCAAGTCAAAGCTAGTTGCAAGCGGCGATGTCACTATCGGCATCAATGATGATGCGAGTAAAGCAATTAAAACAGCCGCAGGTGGCAAGCTACTAGGCGCATTAGCAGAGAGCGGTATTTTCGTATCGTCTGCATGTGGTGGTGGTGGTACTTGCGGTCAGTGTAAAGTCCATGTTAAGTCAGGCGGTGGTGATATTTTACCAACTGAAATGGACCATATCAGCAAAGGTGAAGCTCGTGGCGGTTGCCGTTTATCTTGTCAGGTAAACGTTAAAAACGACATGGAGATTGAGCTGGAAGAAGAGATCTTTGGTGTTAAGAAGTGGGAATGTGAAGTTATCTCTAACGATAGCAAAGCCACTTTCATTAAAGAGCTTAAGCTGCAAATTCCTGATGGTGACTCTGTGCCTTTCCGTGCCGGTGGTTATATTCAGATTGAAGCACCTGCGCACCATGTTAAATATGCAGATTATGATATTCCTGCAGAATACCGTGGCGACTGGGAACACTTTGGCTTCTTCAACCTTGAATCAACTGTTGAAGACGAAACAATCCGTGCATACTCTATGGCGAACTATCCTCTTGAGGAAGGTATCATCATGTTGAACGTACGTATTGCGTCGCCACCTCCACGTAACCTATCTCTGCCTTGTGGTAAGATGTCATCGTACATCTTTAGCCTAAAAGCGGGTGACAAGGTAACGATTTCTGGTCCATTCGGTGAGTTCTTCGCGAAAGAAACCGATGCAGAAATGGTATTTATCGGTGGTGGTGCAGGTATGGCGCCAATGCGTTCGCATATCTTCGACCAACTTAAGCGCCTTCACTCTAAGCGTAAGATGAGCTTCTGGTATGGTGCTCGTTCTAGCCGTGAAATGTTCTATGTTGAAGATTTTGATGGCTTAGCGGCTGATAACGCGAACTTCCAATGGCATGTAGCTCTGTCTGATCCACAGCCTGAAGATAACTGGGATGGATACACAGGCTTTATTCATAACGTACTGTATGAAAACTACTTACGTGATCATGAAGCGCCAGAAGACTGTGAGTATTATATGTGTGGCCCACCAATGATGAATGCTGCAGTAATTGCTATGCTAAAAGATCTTGGTGTCGAAGATGAAAACATCTTATTGGATGACTTCGGTGGCTAACCCTTCTCTTATTGGAGATCTAGGTCAATATGTTTAAGACCTTAGTAAACTGGCTGGCCCTTATCGGGTTAGCCTTTTTTATTTCAGCTTGTACTAAACAAGCTGAAGTGATTTCACTGTCTGGCAACACGATGGGAACGACTTATCACATTAAAGTTGTGCCTAACGAGAAGATGCCAGATCCCCAGTTACTGCAAGCTGAGATCGACCTAGCTTTAGAGCAGGTGAACGATCAGATGTCGACCTATCGACCCAATTCTGAGTTATCTAAGTTTAACCAGATGACTCGTCAAGATAAGGTTGAAGTATCGGCTGATACAGCCAAGGTAATTGCTGAAGGATTAGCATTATATAAAACAACCGATGGCGCCCTAGATATAACACTGGGACCTTTAGTTAACTTGTGGGGCTTTGGCCCAGATAAACGACCGACGCAAATTCCATCAAAGCAACAGATAGATGCAGCGATGAAGCGTACTGGTATTAAGGATATTGCTGTTGACGGTAATAAGATCAGCAAGCAAGACCCTGATATCTACGTTGATCTTTCTTCGATTGCAAAAGGCTTCGGTGTTGATAAAATAGCCGCCTTGTTAGATAAGTATAATCCGACCGGGTATTTGGTCGAGATTGGCGGTGAAATTAGCCTGCGTGGTACTAAAGCTGATGGTTCATTATGGCGTATTGCGATTGAGCAGCCTGGTGATAACGGTAATGGGATCCAGCAGGTCATAGCCCCCAAAAATATGGCGATGGCAACATCCGGTGATTATCGTAATTATTACGAGGAAGACGGACAGCGTTTTTCACACCTGATCGATCCGCGCACTGGCTACCCAATAAACCATAGATTAGCATCTGTGACAGTACTGCATGAAGAGTCTATGATTGCAGATGGCTACGCAACCGCTATGATGGTATTAGGTACTCAAGCATCACTAGAACTTGCTAAACGTGAGCATCTAGCGATAATGCTTATTGAAAAGCAGGATGATGGCTTTAAAGTTTTCTATAGTGAAGCCTTTAAACCTTTCGTTACTCAGTAGTTGGAGTCGAATATGAGCACATTTATTGCGGCTTTTGTCGTGTTATTAGGTTTCTTTTTCTTAATGTCGATAGGCTATTTAGTCAAACGACAAGCTGTTGCTGGAAGCTGCGGTGGTCTAGGTGCGCTCGGAATTGAGAAAGCATGTGATTGTGATGATCCATGTGATAAGCGTAAAGCTAGAATGGCAGAACAAGAACGCCGAGAAAAGTTAGAGCAGAACCGTATTATCTAGTTCTGTTGATGGTTCGGTGATTAAGGCTCCTTGGTAGGGGCCTTTTTTATATCTTTTTTATCTAAAGCTTTCCTCTGTTACATCCCGCATGGCAGCTTATGAGTTATGTATCTTACATTGTATTTGAGTTTTTTTATTTCTCTCCCGACTAAGCCCCTCGTTTCACAGTAGAAATTAGCGATTTAATCGCGCTACCCACTTGTTAAGAATTGTAGTGCTAATGAGAATTGTTTTTCTTAATAAATTGTTGAAATATAATGTTTATTTGAACTTGGTTGTTTTTTGTTCTAGCTTATAAAGATTGATATAGATCAATTTAACTAAGGATGAATAGATGAAAGGACAACCTAAGGTCATTAGTCAGTTAAACAAAGTACTGACCAGCGAGCTTACAGCTATCAATCAATACTTTCTTCATGCGCGTATGTATAAGAATTGGGGCTTAGGTGAGCTCGATGAAAAAGCCTATAAGAAATCGATTCAAGATATGAAGCATGCCGATAAACTGATTGAGCGGGTGTTGTTTCTGGAAGGGCTGCCTAATCTACAACAGTTAGACAAGATCCGTATCGGTGAGCACAGCCAGGAAATGCTTGAGTGTGACAAAGTGATGCTTGAAGAAGAGTTAGTGGTTCTTCGTGAAGCGATTGCACTGTGTGAATCAATGGCTGATTACGTTAGTCGCGATATCCTAGAAGATCTATTGGAAGACGAGGAAGAGCATTTAGATTGGCTAGAGGCTCAATTAGAGCTTATTTCATTAACCGGTATTCAAAATTACTTGCAGTCTAAGATGGGCTAACTGGAGAGCATTATGAAAGGTAACCAAGAAGTCATCGACACACTCAATAAATTGCTCACCGGCGAGCTATCTGCAATGGATCAGTATTTTGTACATGGTTTAATGTATGAAGACTGGGGGCTAAACGAGTTACACGAGCGGATCTCCCATGAGTCAGACGATGAACGTGAGCATGCTAAAAAGTTGGTGCAAAGAATACTGTTTCTAGAAGGCACGCCTGACGTTGCTAGCCGTGAAGCACTCAATATTGGTAAAGACACTCAAGAGATGCTCAAGAATGACTTAGCCTATGAATATCAAGTTGCCGATAACTTACGCAGTGCAATTGCTTTATGTGAGCTAAAAAGTGATTATGAGAGTCGTGAAATCTTAGAGGTGCTGCTTGAAGAAACAGAGGCAGACCATATGTATTGGCTTGAAAAACAGCTAGGATTAATTGATAAAGTGGGCTTACAAAATTACCTGCAAAGTAAAATGTAACCCTTCGAGTTTGCAGAGGGTGTAACAGATTCTGTGTAACTGCAGTTTTAGTTAATATGTTTCACAAGTCTGTCTTCAAACTCAATAATA
>NZ_JBRIMB010000047.1:0-38197 GCF_052977265.1 Shewanella sp. 0m-8
GTTTACGACTATTTCTAATCTCAAGCGTTAGTCTAGTTGGCCTGCTGTGCCGTGTCAGTGGATGCGCATTATAGGGATATCTCGGAGTAGCGCAAGGGCCTTATTGATAAAAAGTACAATAAAAATGAAACAACTTAACTAAACGAGTATAAAGCCCGCACTTTGTCGATAATTCAGGCCAAACTAAGGTTAGTTTCGGATGTTAACCTCGAATACTAGTATCGAATTAGTATCGAAGTTAGACCAATGTGTAGCAGCGATAACCAGCTAAGAGGCCAGTTTTGCTAAGTTTCTCTAGCCACCATGATAGAGCATCTAATTTTGGTGATTCTTTTAGGAGCTACACGACCTCAGACATATGTTGGTATTAATTATATATTCAAGCTAGCATATTGCATTGTTACAGACTGTATTTAACTTAGTTCATTTTTACTAGGGATAGAAAATGATTAGAACAACAAAAGCGCTTCTTTCTATACTCACTCCTTCAACTTTGGCTATTGTACTTACGGGCACCTCCATTGCGCTTACTTTATCAGGTGCCAACGTGCAGGCCAGTGTCATTTACACTTGGGTCGATGATAATGGTGTCACCCATTATAGTCAGCAGCCACCTGAGCAAGCTCAATCACCGACTGAAACAGATAAGCTATATAGTGAAGACATTAAACCTAAACACATTGGTACGGTTGTGCCTTTAGTTAAAGTCGCACAAGGCAGTGGACCATCAGATATAGAGAGAAAAGCAGCCGCTATCAACCAAGCAGACCAAAAGCAAGCCAAGTTAATCTGTAAAAATGCTCAACACAGTCTTAATGTGCTAACAACTCATTCAAAGCTAAATAAAAAGAACAAAGAAACAGGTGATGTTATCGCGATGACCGAAGAGCAAAGGCTGGCTTCGATTACAGAGCAGCGTGAACGAGTTAAGCTTTTTTGTACAAAGTAGTACCGTTTAAACCAAAACAGACTCGACTGAGTCTGTTTTCAGTTTCAGTATCTACAGCTACTTTTTAGCTTGTAGATTATACATTGAGCGTGGAATCCCATCAGCACAAGCTTCTTGCCCTGCAGTCCAACCGTCATCAAATTGTTGTAAGCCATCCAATGCTTTGTCTTTCTTTATAGAGTCATAGAGCTCGGTCTGCTGGCGCTCAGTAACATAAGCATTTTTACAGCCTCGGTAATACCCATAATGATAAAGACTTTCATACGCTTTATTTCCTTCACCAATATAAGGCCCTGACACCGACTCTTTTTCATTAATCGAATTTGAAGAACAGCCAATCACACTTAACGAAATTAATGTAATAACGGCTAATTGTTTTTTCATAATGCTCAGCTCCGTGTCCATATCGAAAGACAAAAAATTCAAAATGCATGGTTCAACATTAACCCTGAGTATTATGTATTACTCAAATATTACCAATTCGGCTAAGTTAGATATTGAAAACAAATATGTTTAGCTCAAAAAACAGCCTTCACAGTTCAAATATACATTAACAATCACAACTTAACAGGGTTTGTTGAAAGTTTTTCAAACAAAAAAGGCTTCAACTTATGTTGAAGCCTTTTACGCTACCATTGATAGTACAGTCGCTAATACTAATCCGACTACTGCTTAAAGACTAATGCGTCGCCTTCGACTGAAACCTTAATATCCTTACCGGGCAATAGCTTTCCACTGAGGATTTGTTGTGCCAGTGGATTTTCCACTTCTTGCTGTAAGGCACGCTTAAGCGGTCTTGCACCGTAAACGGGATCAAATCCTGCTCTGGCAATCAAGGCCAAGGCTTCATCGGTCATCTCAAGCCCATAGTCTTTATCTGCTAGACGTTTTTTTAGACCTTCGATTTGAATCGATGCAATATGAGCAATATTTTGCTCATCTAATGGATGGAACACTACCGCTTCATCAATTCGATTCAAAAACTCTGGTCTAAAGTTTTGCATGACAACTTGCATGACATCAGATTTCATTTCGTCATAAGTTTGCGTACCGAAGCCCATCTGGATCAGATCAGAACCTAAGTTTGAGGTCATGATCACTACGGTATTTCTAAAATCTACCGTGCGCCCTTGTCCATCAGTCAAACGACCATCATCTAATACCTGTAATAAAATATTAAATACATCAGGGTGCGCTTTTTCGACCTCATCTAGCAAAATAACTGAGTATGGCTTACGTCTGACGGCTTCTGTTAAGTAGCCACCCTCTTCATAACCCACATACCCAGGAGGTGCACCAACTAAACGCGACACTGAGTGCTTCTCCATAAACTCAGACATGTCGATTCGAACCAAAGCTGACTCAGTATCGAATAAAAACTTTGCTAATGACTTACATAGCTCTGTTTTACCCACACCGGTTGGACCTAAAAATAGGAATGAACCTATTGGACGATCGGGATCGGCAAGGCCGGCGCGGCTTCGACGAATCGCATTCGCGACTGAATTTACCGCTTCATTTTGGCCAATCACACGCTCATGTAGCGCATCTTCCATCTTAAGCAACTTATCCCGTTCACCTTCAAGCATCTTAGACACTGGAATACCGGTCGCCTTTGACAGCACTTCGGCGATCTCAACGTCTGTGACCTTATTACGTAGCAAGGTCATATCCTGCATTTCAGCTTGCGCCGCTAAGTCCAACTGCTTTTCGAGTTCTGGAATACGTCCGTACTGCAGCTCAGACATACGAGTTAAGTCACCCGCACGTCTTGCAACCTCTAAGTCCATTCGCGCTTGCTCAAGATCAGCCTTAATATGCTGAGTTCCTGCTAATGCCGCTTTTTCAGTACGCCAAATTTCATTTAACTCCGACGCTTTCGCTTCAACCTCTTTCAGCTCCGCACGTAGCACTTCTAGACGACGTAAACTCGCCTCATCAGCTTCTTTACTTAGTGCTTGCTCTTCAAGTTTTAACTGAATAGCACGACGTTCAAGCCTATCTAATGATTCGGGCTTAGAGTCAATCTGAATACGAATGCTTGATGCGGCCTCGTCAATCAGATCGATTGCTTTATCGGGTAGCTTACGATCTGAAATGTAACGGTGCGACATACTCGCCGCCGCAACAATTGCCGGATCGGTGATTTCGACATGATGATGCAATTCATAACGTTCTTTTAAACCACGCAAAATAGCGATGGTGTCTTCAACACTCGGCTCATCTACCAATACTTTTTGGAAACGGCGCTCAAGTGCGGCATCTTTTTCAATATATTGCCTGTACTCATCTAACGTCGTTGCACCAACACAATGTAAGTCACCACGAGCCAATGCAGGTTTGAGCATATTACCCGCATCCATCGCACCATCAGATTTACCAGCGCCAACCATAGTGTGCAGCTCATCAATAAAGAGGATCACTTGTCCTTCTTCTTGAGATAACTCATTAAGTACCGCTTTTAAACGTTCCTCAAATTCACCACGGTATTTAGCCCCCGCCACTAATGCGCCCATATCGAGTGATAATACACGCTTATTTTTGATGCCTTCAGGCACCTCATTATTAATGATCCGCTGAGCAAGCCCTTCAACAATCGCCGTTTTACCTACGCCCGGTTCACCAATAAGTACCGGGTTATTCTTACTACGACGTTGCAGCACCTGGATGGTACGACGAATTTCATCGTCACGCCCTATCACAGGATCTAATTTTCCCTGCTCGGCACGCTCTGTTAAATCAACAGTGAATTTCTTCAATGCTTGACGTTGATCTTCAGCGTTAGGATCATCGACATTTTGGCCATTACGGATCTGAGTGATTGTCGCTTCCATTAACTCTTTTGTCGCACCAGATTGTTTCAGGGCTTGCGCTAGCGCATCGTTGCCCTCTAGCGCAGCTAATACAAATAGCTCACTAGAGATAAACTTGTCTTTGCGTTTCTGCGCCAATTTATCGCAAAGGTTCAATAAACGAACTAATGCCTGCGATAACTGTACGTCGCCGCCAGTGCCTTCAACTTGTGGTCGTTGCTCTAAATCCTTACTCAATAAAGATCGCAGGGTACTCACCTGGATCCCTGCTTGCGTAAGTAGAGGGTGAATTGACCCTCCATCTTGATTTAGTAATGCCATCATCAAATGTGATGGTTCGATAAATTGATGATCTCGACCGAGTGCTAATGATTGAGCATCTGAGATCGCCATCTGGAATTTATTAGTCATACGATCGAGTCGCATAAATCCTCCGATAACTCATAAAAATTGGGTAAATAAAAGGCAATGAACATTGCGTTTCTGCTTCGAGACATTGAATTGGACGTACTAATACATTCCAATTCAATGGTACATATTCATTCGCACTAAAATTCACACAAGAAAAAGGGGGTACTCCGCAATTGAGCAGAATATCTGTTACTTAAAAGATGGGGACTATTTAAACAAAATCAAGTTTGATTTAGCGATTAAGCCAAATAAATGATGCCATGCGGCCCGTAATGCCATCACGACGATAGGAGAAAAAGCTTTTTACATCAGAAACTGTGCAGCGTTGATCTTTAAAAATACGCCCAACACCTAAGAGTGAAAGCCTAAAGCTGGCTAACCCTTGAATATCTGCCATATATTTTTGCTCCCCTTGCGGGTTGATATGACAAGTAAAGAATTGACTCGATTGCGGATGCTTAGTTTCAAATTGTGCTTTAACTTCAGCGCCCACTTCAAAAGCTGTAGGCCCAATGGCAGGCCCTAAATAGGCAACCAGTTCATTAGGTTGATGATTAAATTTTTCGACAGTAGCTTCAATAATTCCATCACACAAACCGCGCCAGCCAGCATGAACAGCGGCGACTTCGGTGCCATTCTCATCACACAATAATATCGGTAAGCAATCGGCGGTCATCACAACACAAACTTGCTCGGTGTTATCGCTATAACTCGCATCGGCATGATGAACTTGGGTATTGTCAGCATCGACAACGTCAATACTGTGGGTTTGTTCTAGCCAGGCAGGCTTTGCGGGAAGATTTAGCTGCTCAACAATGAGCGATCTATTGGCCAGGACCTTGTTAGGATCATCACCAACATGCAGCCCTAGGTTCAGGCTGGCATAAGGTGGCAAACTAGCGCCACCTTCTTTAGTAGAAAAAGCCAGGCTCACCCCAGATGGGATAAACCAAGCTTGATTTTCTATTTTGCTTATCATGAATAAACTAAAGGATTTTCTTCAGTATCTTTACGTAACGCTCTGGTCAGCTTCACCATATCTTCTGGGATAGGTGCTTGCCAGCTCATGATTTCACAAGTAAATGGATGTGCTAGCTCAAGTCTAACTGCGTGCAGTGCTTGACGCTTAAAGCCCATGTAAGTCTCGAAAAAGTCTGGTGCAGCCCCTTTTGGTGGACGTGGACGACCCGCGTAAACAGGATCACCAACCAAAACATGACCAATATGTGCCATATGGACACGGATTTGGTGCGTACGGCCAGATTCCAAACGTAATCTTAGGCGAGTATGCGCTCTGAACTTTTCCGCCACGCGATAATGAGTCATCGCAGGCTTACCGTTATGAACAACTGCCATATGGGTACGCTTAGTCGGGTGACGATCGATTGGTTCATCGACAGTGCCGCCGGCAATAATCGTACCTGTCACAATCGCTTCATACTCACGCGTGATCTCACGGGCCTGCAGTGCAGAAACCAAGTGTGTTTGCGCTTCAACCGTTTTGGCCACCACCATCAAACCTGTGGTGTCTTTATCCAAACGATGCACAATACCTGCACGCGGCACTAATTCGATACCAGGGCAATGATGCAGCAGGGCATTCATTAAAGTACCATCTTGATTACCTGCGCCAGGATGAACCACTAAGCCAGCCTGCTTATTGATAACTAGAATATGGTCATCTTCATAGATGATATCTAAATCAATAGCTTCAGCTTTAGCTTTCGTTTCTTCTTCTAACGTGGCAGCAACCGTAACTTCCTGACCTTCTAGCACTTTAACTCTAGGCTTGTCAGAAACTTCGCCATCAATAAAGACTGAACCTGATAAAATCCATTCTTTGATACGTGTACGCGAGTAGTCAGGGAACAAATCAGCCAAAGTCTGGTCTAATCTTTGTCCGGTTTGTGTTGCTGTTATCTCGCTTTTTAGATTAATCTCTTGTGTCATATGAACCGTACCCACTTTTCTGGGTCCAAAAATGTTTACTATCTGTTACAATCGGATTGTTTCTATTTTATCGTGAAATGGAAAAATTCTTAACAATAACTTTAAAAGAATCGAATTCAAGTATGCATAAAATTGCCAAAAGTGTCGCTGTAGTCCTTATCACGCTTGCAGCTACGGCCTGTAGTAGTAAACAGGGCGAAGACCCTCAGATGACAAAAAGTTCACCGGAAATGCTTTATTCTCAAGCAAGAACCTCGATGGAACTAGGTAATTACAGCAAAGCTGTGCGTTCTCTAGAAGCCTTGGATTCGCGTTTTCCATTCGGTCCACACAAGACTCAAGTACAGCTTGACCTCATTTATGCTTATTACAAACTTGACGATCCAGCGTCAGGCATTGCGAATATCGATCGCTTTATTCGCTTAAACCCAACACATAAAGATATTGATTATGTTTACTACATGCGTGGCCTAGTCAATATGCAGTCTGATCGATACATGTTTCACGATATGCTAAATATCGACCGTTCTGACCGCGACCCTAAAGCCGCACAAGATGCATTTAAAGATTTCGATAGACTGATTAAGTCATATCCAAACAGTAAATATGCAGCAGATGCACAAAAACGCATGCAGCATCTAAAAAATAGACTGGCACTTTACTCGATCAAGGTAGCTGAATACTACATAAAAATGAATGCATGGAGTGCAGCTGCAGTACGTGCACAGTCGGTTTTGGAGACTTATCCAGGTACCCCATCAGCTGAAAAAGCATTAGAAATCATGTCTACTGCCTATGGTGAACTTGGACAAGAAAAGCTTAAAGATCATGCACTCATGGTGATGAAGGCTAATTTCCCTAACAATAAGTTAGTCACTAACTAAACCAGTTGAACATGCATATTTGACGATAAATAAGACCTCTTTTTGAGGTCTTATTTTTTTGTTCAAAATTTGACTAGTACCGAAAAATAAAGCCCCGTAACGAAAATTTGTCATTTCAAGCAACTAGTGTTCAGCTTTTCTCAATAGCCAGCGCCGATAAAGTACCGGTAACATTAATACGTCAAAACCCCAGGCAAAGAGCACCACGAGACAAGACAGCAAGCTTAACTGAGAGATAGGCGTAAAGTCTGATAATAGGCCGATTGAAAAGCCGAGCGTAATGGTCAAGGTGGTAAAACTAATAACAGGCAAGACCTTAGATAAACTATCCCATATAGAAACAGTGGTGATCTCTCCCCTATCAGGCAGCTTTAGCATCAAATGTAAGGTGTCATCAACGATGATCCCAAGCATCATTCCTAATACCAATGCGGTACCTAAACTGATAAAACCACCATTCATTTGCCATAGGGCAAATACCCACAACAAAGGTAAAAAGTTAAGCAGTAAGCCCATAAAACCAAAAATTAACGATCGCTTTAATACACTCAATAATATCGCCAAGCCAATTAAAGCGACAGCAAAAGAGACAAGCATACTATTGGCATTATCGACACTAAGATGAGCAAACAACAAATTACTCCCAAGTGGTGGACTGACACCAACACCGATTGCATTTTCGGCTAACCAGGTATCGACCCGTTGCTCAAAAGCAATAAGCTCCATGGCTGTCATAGGTTGTAAATATAGCGTCATTAAGCTCGATTGTTTATCAACCGACAACTCACTTGCCAAGCCCAGTTGTGCCACGCTATTTCTGGCCAAGATCTGCTTAAACTGACTCTGCCCAAGCCCAGCACTTTTTATCCAGTCACCGATATGCTGCACCTTAATCACTTGTGGCTGCAGTTTTAAAAAACGGCTGAATTTATAGATAAAGCTGATCTCAGTCTTATTTATCTGTTTTCGCTCTACGCCACTGACAACATAATGCTGCAGATTTATCCCCGAAAAGTATTGCGCCATTTTCTGACTTGAAACAATAAAAGGGGTGCTTGGCTCAAAGTAACTTAAGGGATCATCATTTAAGCTCAGCTTCGATACGCTAACAAGAGCCATTGCACTCAAAATGACGATACCGAGCATCACCGCTAGCGGCTGTTTAGTGTTGAGCTTCGCTAACACCAGCACCTTATTGAAATTAAGCAGTTTGCTTTTGGGTGCGCCCGCATATTTAGCGAAAAAAATCAGACTTGTTAGACTGAGAATATAATTACACAGCACAGCAAACCCAACCAGTAAGCCAAAACTTTGGATTGGCGGTGATGGGCTCAGTAGTAATAAGCTAAAGCCAAAGATGGTCGTCATGCTAGAGTAAAACAGTGGCGCTTGATTAACCTCAACCGTATAACGTAAAGCCTGCTGATTTGTTTTTCCTAGGCTCATCTGGGTTTGCCAACCAAAGTACAAATGAGATGCATAAGCTAAAGCGAGTGTCACTATAATCACTGGCACAAAAGCGGTAATCACCGCAAGCGTCAGTTTTAACCAAGCCGCTAACCCCACGGTTAATATTAATGTGACCCCAGTATTAACAATAAGCGCAAAAATCCACGACTTTTGCTGTATAAACAGCACCGCCATCAACAAGATAATGCCTAACAAGGCTGGGGCAAACCAGCTCAAATCATGACTTAATACTTGAGCATATTGCCAGTTAAGTGCGTGAGTACCATTAAGATAAAAGTTAACCCCTAAGGGTTGCCAATAATGGCGACTATCGTTAGTGACTCTTTGCAGTACATCGTCTAACCACAAACTCTGTGTAGTGAACTCAGGCGCTCTGAGACTAGTTAATTGCAACTTTAACAGTAGCGCGTGACCATCAGTAGACAGCACAGAGGACAGCCGAGGGTGAGCTTTATAAGCTAAAATTTTATCCTGTTTGGCTGTGCCATCAATAAACTGGTTATAGCCTTGGATACTGGCGATATCTTGGTTGGCATCAAGCTTATCCAGAAACAAAGCTAATTGCGCCTGTGGCTTTTTATCTCGCCAATCTTGCGGCGTTTCTAACAACAGCCAAAGTTGATCATGACGTTCAAATTTAGCCATCATGTTATTGAATGCCACAAATCGCGGATCTGACGGCGCGAAGTAGTCATTAAAATCCACATCGAGATTGAGGCGATTAGCCCCCAACACAGAAAGAAGCAATAAAACCGCCATCGCGATAAACATGACGATTGGATGTCGCTGAATATTCCAGATGATCTGCGTTTGATAACCCAATCAAACTCTCCCTCTATATAGCTGTAAGTCGTGTGCATCTCAAAAGCGTCACTTCCTTGTATGCTCACTCAAAGCAGCAAAGCTATTTTCATCAAACTTATTAAGCAATTTAAGCAATAAACCATTCATTTACGATTATTGCTTACTTCTAAAGCTAAGTGCCGAATTATTCAACGGGCAAGCAATAAAAATCACTTATTTTCAAAAATGGGTTGACTAAAAACGGTAAAAGCCTTTTAATAGCGCCCGTTGCCCGAATAGCTCAGTCGGTAGAGCAGAGGATTGAAAATCCTCGTGTCCCTGGTTCGATTCCGGGTTCGGGCACCAATATTTAGTTTAGGTGTTGCAACAACAATAGCTAGACCAGCGACAAGGCATATTAAGACCTATTATCGCTACATTAAAACCTCGCATAGCGAGGTTTTTTTATGCCTAAAATTCAAGACCGATGAAAGTAAACGCCTAGTAATTAGAGTAGTTACTAGAGGTTTACTATCATCATGTTCAAGCCATAGCCTTATACCTTGAACTTACTCACCGCATCTCGTAGATACGCGGCACGCTCACGCACCTCATCCGTCGCACTCGCGTTTTGCGTTGCCACCTCTGCCGTTTCCTGAGCGATATCGCGGATCACCACCACATTTTGATTAACCTCTGCAGCCACCATGCTTTGCTCTTCAATTGCCGCCGCAATTTGTGTGCTCATATCCATGATATTGGTTACGTCGCTGTTGATTTGCTGTAATAAACTACCAGCTGAGGCCGCTTGTTCAGCGCTTGCATTGCCCTGCTCACAACTCGCGTGCATCAAGCTCACAATAGAGTGAGTGCGGGACCGCAAGGTTTGTATGATCGCGGCGATCTCTTCTGTTGATTCTTGTGTACGCATCGCAAGACTGCGCACTTCATCGGCAACCACGGCAAAACCACGTCCTTGTTCACCGGCTCTTGCAGCTTCAATCGCGGCGTTTAATGCTAGTAAATTGGTTTGATCGGCAATGCCGCGAATGACATCAAGTACGTTACCGATAGTTGCGCTGTCTTTTTCAAGATCTGTCACCACATCAGTCGACTCGTTGATCTGCTGCGCCAATAACTCTATCTTTTCGATTGTGTGTTGCACACCAACCAGCCCTGTTTGAGCATTGTCGTGAGTCATACTGGCTTTATTAGCAGCAAGTTCAGTGTTTTTAGCAATCTCATCAATGGTGGCTCCCATCTCAGTAATCGCCGTTGCGACCATATCGGTTTCATTCAGTTGGTTCTCAGCACCTTGTGAAGCGCGCGCCACATTGCTTGCTAAATCTTGGCAAGAGTCATTCATAGTATCAACAGACTGAGTCACTTGATGGATAAGCTGCTGGAAGCTTTCTACCATACTGTTAAAGTGCCTAGCGATTTGACCAAGCTCATCGTCACTGCTCGCATCGCAGCGCATAGATAAGTCTTTATTTTCTTCGATATAAGTGATCACCTCAGTAATGCGCTTAACTGGCTCAATAATACTGCGAATAATCATCAAGGTCGCAAATGCCAGAGCCACAGCAATCAGCACCGCAATTGAAAGTCCGACAATAAATGCCGAGCTTTTTTTATCGCTAATCACATCCATCGCCAAAGATTCGAGCTGATTGAGCGCCCTATCGGTATTGGCGACAGCTTGGCGCAATTGTCCACGCTCACCTTCAGAAATGGTCAGACCGAGTTGCTGCTCTTTTTGCACTAACGTATTGAAGTCTTTGCTATATTGTTGGATATAGCGGGCTATCTTTTGCTTCGCTTGCTCATCAAGCTGGGCTAAGCTCAGAGTATTGAGGAATTGCTGCAGGTTATCATCAAATTTACCCACATAACTTTCGCTACGCCTTAGCATAAAATCTTTCTCGGCTCGCCTAAGTTGCAGCATCTGCACCATCAGTTCAGGCTCATTATATTGCTCAACTAAACCTTCAACCTGATGCACAGCGCCTCGCAACGTGCCGTATAAACCTGTTTTTGGCGTTAAGCCTATCTGCTTATTGAGACTCACAACATTGCTAAAGGCAGATTCATAACGGGCAAGTTCTTGGCTAAAAAGGGTTAAACTTGCAGCGGGTATAGCGTATTTTTCAAATACACTAGTCAACTTAACCACTGTTGCTTGAGCATCACGATTATCAGATTTATGCTGATCAACGTACTTAAGATCCTTTCTTGCTAGAAAATCCTTTTCATCTTTGCGTAGTGTTAACATCTCATTTTTAAGCCCCGAAATATCCTGCGAAGCTTGTGCTAATTCCGTTTGCACTTGGCTAAAATAAACTTGAAGGCCAAACATGGCCGCTAATGCAGTGATAGACACGCCTGCACTTAACATTAATTTATATCGAATTAGCATGTTACATCTCTTTTTTATTAGCTTAAGTCCCTTAGAAAACATCAAATAGCAGTTACCTAAGGCTGTCTTTTATTTTATCGGCTGATTAGGTAGGACATTTAGCTACAAAAACACCTAAAAACAGCAAATAATATCTAACAATATAATTATTAAGTTGAAATATAATTCAGCTCATAAAAGTTCATTGACTCAGGCAAAGCCTACAAATAGTATAAAATATACTTAAATGGAGATTTTCATGTTAGTCATCAATGCAGAGTCAGTTCATCAATCCCTTAATTTCCCAGATTTAATCAATGCCCTAGATGAGACATTTTCTCGCCCAGCAGGTATGCCGCAACGTCAAGTTTTCAGCTTAGATGAGTCAGCCAGCCATAGTGACGCTTTTGCAGTCTTACCTTCATGGAATGACAAAGCTATCGCTGTAAAAGCGTTTACTTACTTTCCTGGTAACCCACAAAAAGACCCTAAACTGGCTAGTCTCTACTCTAAAATATTGGTCTTTAGTCGAGAGACCGGTGAGCCTCAAGCATTAGTAGACGGCACTAGCGTCACCTATTGGCGCACCGCTGCAATCTCTGCACTAGGTAGCCGATACCTGTCTCGTGAAGACTCCAGCAAACTACTGGTTTGCGGTACAGGCAATTTAGCCTCTTTTATGGCACTGGCTCATGCCAGCGTGCGCCCGATCACTCAAATTACCATTTGGGGGCGCAGCGAAGAAAAGGCTCGCAAAACGGTTGAGCTTATCCGCAACAAACGCCAAGATATTGAAGTCATTCTATGCTCTAACTTAGAGAAAAGTGTACGCGAGGCCGATGTCATTAGCTGTGCTACCGGCAGTCCAGCACCACTGTTTAACGGTGATTGGGTTCAATCTGGCACACACACTGACTTTGTCGGTAACCACAACCACGATAGACGCGAATGTGATACCCAATTAATCACTAAATCGTCGGTGTTTGTTGATTCCAAAATCAATGTATTTGCTGAGGCTGGAGAGTTACAGATCCCAGTGGCAGAAGGTGTGTTTTCCCTTGACGATGTAAAAGGCGAATTAGGTCAGCTTTGCACAGCAGAAGTTAAAGGCCGTACTAGCAATGAAGAAATCACGGTGTTTAAGACCGTAGGTACTGCACTGGCAGATCTTGTTGGCGCACAGCTCGTTTTCTCAAAACTAAGCTAGGCTAGCACTCTAAAATCAAAGCTCGCAGTCCCAAGTGCTAAGTTAGCATTCTCAAATCTAAGTTAGCCTTCAAAAAAGCTGAGCTCGCGTCACAATGTCGGTTTATCTGTTTATCTATATTGAGAGAAGCATACTTGGCTTCTCTTTTTTTGCTAAATCCAGCCGCTATATCCAGAAAAATAGCTAGCCTCAAGCCATAACTAACAAGATTTATCTTTGCATCTCGACCAGCAAAAAATAATTTCTATTGCATTTAAACCTTTTTATCTGTTGGCTATGTCTTATTAGTAACGTAAGCGCACAAGGAAAGTTGAGTGACGGTACAAATACAGGTCATGGCGTCAAGGCCGCTTCTAGAATCTGAACTTATAGATAAAGCAAAGTTAGGTGATAAGTCCGCTTTTAAGCAGCTCTATCAACTGCACCACCAGCGAGTATACGCACTTTGCTTAAGGATCACGGGTCAAGTGTCGTTAGCAGAGGAAGCCACCCAGGATTGTTTCGTCAAACTATGGCAGAAGCTGCCTCAGTTTCGCGGTGAAAGTCAGTTTACAACTTGGCTGCACACGCTCAGCGTCAATCAGGCTCTATCTAGCCTTAAGAAACATCGCTCATTTTGGTCGCGATTTGTCAGTAGTGACACCGATGTGCAGAGCATCAGTGATGAATATGAAGACCTAGATAAACTATTACTCAAATTGCCAGAGCGAGCGCGGATCGTTTTTGTATTACATGCCTTAGAAGGCTATAAGCACGAAGAAGTTGGCCAACTAATGGGCATTGCAGCAGGTACAAGCAAGGCGCAATACCACAGGGCTCGACATTTACTTGAATTGCTTATAGACCCAAACCCGCTAGAGAAAGGAGGCCGCAATGAATAACGTTAAAACAACACTCACACAATTAGTCAAACTGGCTCCTCAAGAACTCGCCCCTCAAAGAGACCTTTGGAGCGATATTGAAAAGCAACTCGATAAACCCGATTTTCAGCAGGCTCAGCCTCACATTAAGCAAAGCGAGCAATGGCAACGCCTCGCGATTGCCTGCATAGTGCTACTCACAGGCCTGTTGGGGATGAATGTTTGGCAGCAAAATAGCCTGCCCTCGCCAAGTGATTCACCATTGCAGCTTACCTTAGCCGAGATCCAGATGCAGCATCAGCTTCAAGTGCAGCAGCTTAGTCAGCAACCGCACCTAGTTAACTGGCAAGGAACCGAGCTAGGCGTCCCCCTAGATAAAGGCATAGAGCAGCTCAGAAAGGCAGCCGAACAGATCTACCAAACACTACAAAAATCCCCTAATGATAAGGAACTGTGGCAGCTATGGCTGTGGACTCAACACAAAGAGATTGAGCTATTACAGCAAGGTCAAACGCTACCCGTTAACCCATTACCTCAAGGAGCATTAATATGAAACCAACACTCATCACTACGCTAATGGCTAGCGCTGTTTTATTTACGAATATGACTATCGCAGGAGAAGCTATTGAACAGCAACAAGCTGTTCAAGCAAATCCTGCTGTAAAAGTGAAAGTACAGCGTGGTAGCGTCACATTTAAGTCTTGGGATAAAAATGAAATCTCAATAAAAGGCACTTTAGACGAACTCAGTGAAGGCTTCATATTCTCAATCAAAGGTAATAGTGTCACGATCGAAGATAAGATGCCGCGCCAATATAATGGTAAGAATAAAGACGGCTCTGATTTAGTTATCACACTACCAAAGCAACTTGTGCTTGAGGCCGAAAGCGTCTCGGCGAACTACACGCTAAATGCCTTAGTTGGCAAGCTTGAGGTAAGCTCTGTCAGCGGCAATATCAAGGCTAACGACTTACATGAAAAAAGTCTGCTACAAACCATATCCGGCGATATTTTTACACGTAATTTAACGGGGAAGACTCAGCTTAAAACCGTATCAGGAGATATCAAAGATAGCCAAAGTAGTGGCTCACTAGACTATCAACTCGTCAGTGGTGAGCTCAGCGCAGACACAAAGGCCAGCAAGGTTTCAGTAGAAACGGTCTCAGGTGATGCCACTTTAGCCCTGGGTAATATCGACTCATTGAATGTCAAAACCGTTAGCGGCGATGTAGACTTATCGCTGACAGCGTTAACCCGTCGAGCTAAACTTGGCAGCGTCAGTGGTGATATGAGTATTACACTCCTAGATACCACCAATATCAGTTTCGATATCAACGGCGGCCCCGGCGGCAAGATCAGCAACAAATTAACTGACGACAAGATCACTAAAGAAAAGTATTCGCCGCAATCCTACCTAAAATTCCAAACGGGTGATGGCCGTGCAGATCTCGGCGTGTCGACGATTAGTGGCAAAATTGAATTACTGAAGTAATAGCGGTAAGCCCCACCATTGATACAGCCTCTTGCTTCTTATAGGCTGGCAAAATACAGGCTGTAAAGCGTCATGACTTACAGCCTATATTTTTAGCGATAATTAATGCACTTCAAGAGCTTAACGCCCTAGCTTCCAGCGGTTCCTATAAATGAAATAAATTCCTTTGCAGCTGGAGTTAACCCGCGAGATTTTAAATACACAGCACCATAATCCACACTGATGTAAGGCATGTCTTTCACGTTTAATAACACCAAACGTCCAGCACTTAACTCTTCGTCAATAATCACTTTTGGTAATAAACTAATCATGTCGCTGTTATATAGCAATTGCCTTATTGAGTGGAAAAGCTCGAACCTTACTAAGCCAGAAAATGCATGTCGACTGCTATCAAATAGGTCGCCAAACAAACTTTCAAGCTCGTGAGTTGTTGCTCTAGGCAACGCGATAGGAAAGTCTTTTAATCTGGGAGTATATAAATTTTGCTCTCTCACCAGTGGATGGTCGGGCCGACAGCAAAAGACCCCCACAGAGCTACAATAATTAATAATGTTTAAGTCTTCTCGCTTATCGAAACCAGTGACTTTCGTTTCAGCAACAAACAAATCCAGCTCCCCCCTTGAGAGTAAGTCATTAAGTTCACTCACATCTCGGGTACGCAGCTCGACACTTATCGATGGTGAGAACCTTGAGAACTCGCTGAGGATCTCACTCAATATATTACTTGAAGCAAGAGTCCCACCACCAACAACCAATTTACCTGTTGATTTACCACTATTAATTTTTATATCAGACTCGAGCTGATGGACGCCATTTAAAATCTTATCGCTATGCTTTAGCACCAAGTCCCCATGAAAGGTCAACTTTACATGCCTTGAGTCTCGAGTAAACAGCTGCACCCCAAGGTTCTGCTCCATCTTCTGGATACTGCGTGTCAATGATGGCTGAGTTATGGCTAGCTTATCAGCTGCAACACTGAAGCTCTTGAATTCAGCCAACGCCACAAAATGTTTTATATGCCGCAGCTCCATAAACCTCATCCAATTAATAATGGTCAATCCAAAATAAGTTCAAGCCGAAGTCACACTTCAGCCTACAAACTGATACTACCAGTTGAAGGTTAACCCTTGATTAACCTGTCCGGCCTCTGCTTCAGCTCCTACAAACTATGCCAGATAAAGGCCCGACACAAGTTCGCTATAGCAGCAATGTAACAACTTGTATCAATTGTATCCCTGTTAATATTTCCGGTTCATCTTGCTATTAATTATAGGGTTTCTAAATGAAATTAGATCCGTTCAATTCAATTACCCTCGTACTTCAACACGATAAAACCACATAAACAGTCCGTTTTTAATCATAAAAAAACTTGCATACCCATCAGCTATAACAGCATTCACTCTGACTATTGGCCACCAAAGCAACAAACAGTTAACAATCTAGTTACACAAATACAGCCAGAAGGCAGAACAATGAAACTAAAAAAAATAAGTCTGATGACTATCGCGGCAATCTACGCCGCTAGTGCAGGCACAGTAGCCGCTTCTGGCACTGATAACAATATACGTAGTATCGAAATCACAGATGCCATCCTTAAATACAATGAAGAGCTCCGAAGTGGTAACAGTAGAGCCGGCAATAGCGTAAACCGTCCCGCGAGTAACGCACAAAATATTCACCGTGCAATCGCTACAAACCAAAACAGCAAAGTACCGTTTAAACACCAAGCAGGTTTACAAGGGGAACAAACTTATATCGTAGAGTTAAGCGACAAACCCGTTTCTCTCTACCGTGGTGGCGTTGCGCAATTTGAGGCAACATCCCCGACGGTTAACACCATCCCTAGTATGTTAAGCCCTCGTGGCCACAACAAACTCGATACTAAAAGCAGTTCAGTTAAGCAATACAGCCAATACCTAACTGATAAACAAGATCAAGCGCTTAACCAAATATCCGCAAGGGTTGGGGCCAATCTTGATATAAAAAATCGATACACATTGGCGTTTAATGGTATGGCGCTACGCATGACTCAAGAGCAAGCTGCAAACGTTGCCAGCCTTCCAGGTATTCGTAATGTTAGCCTTGAGAAAATGTATGAGTTACACACTGATAATGGTCCAGGACACATAGGTGCCGACGGCATCTGGACTGGAAGTGCAGCTGATGATAAATACAAAGGTGAAGGCATTGTCGTTGGGGTACTTGATACCGGTATCAATTCAGATCACGCCTCTTTTGCGGCAGTTGCAGGCGATGGTTATACCCATACAATGCCAGATCGCTATAGCAGTTACCTAGGTGACTGTGAAAAAGTTGAATTTGCCAGCATGTGTAACGATAAGCTTATCGGTATTCGCTCCTATGAGAGCATCACCGACAGTTATATGGATGCCGCTTTCCAGCCAGAGCAACCCTCTTGGAACATTACCGACCCTAAGCGCCCTCAAAACGGTGAGGATTATAATGGTCATGGTTCACACACGGCTTCAACTGCGGCGGGAAATGAGCTGTTTAATGTAGAGCATGTGGTCGCTATTACGGGCGAAGTTGGTGATGGCATACCAACTGGCCTTAAATTTGACAAAGTGTCTGGTGTTGCACCACGCGCCAACATCATTATGTATCAAGTCTGTTTCCCTGGTGACGGCAGCTATGGTGACGGTTATGGTGGTTGTCCTGGCTCTGCGCTGTTAGCAGGTATTGAAGATGCCGTTGCTGATGGCGTAGATGTTATCAACTACTCAATTGGTAGCCCTTTTGGTACTTTCCCTTGGGATGACCCTATGGAGATGGGTTTCTTGGCTGCACGTGAAGCTGGGATCTCGGTTGCTGCTTCTGCCGGTAACTCTTATGCACCGCAACATGTCAGTCAAGCACGCGGCGCCATCGACCACTTCTCACCTTGGATCACCTCTGTAGCAGCAACGACTCATGGCCGCGAAATAGCGGTTGAAGGTAAAACGCTAACTGCATCAACTGGGGGAGAAAAGCCGCTTGATGAACTTGTCGGTGGCGGGCTAACTGGCGCTTACACAGGCCCCGTTGTTGAAGCCAAAGCTTACGGCAGTGAATATGAAAAGTGTAACGACCCCTTCCCTGCAGACTTCTTCTCGGTAGATCCTGATGGAAATCCATTTGCTACCGCGCCAATTGTTGTGTGTAAGCGTGGTGATATTGCCCGCGTAACCAAAGCGACTAACGTTGAGGCCGGTGGCGCAGGTGGCTTTATCCTGTGGAACTCGGGTTACTCAGAAACCACTGCCAATGATCCTTACTCTATCCCAGGTATTCATATTGATTACAACGCTTACTATGGTGACTACAAAAACGGTTACTTTGGTCTAGAAGATTGGCTTAAAGGTGGTGACAATCACAGCATAACCATCACGGCCTCTGAAGTGGTGGCCAATGAACGAGTTGCTGATTACGTTGCAGATTTCTCATCGCGTGGTCCCAATCTTGAAGCGCCCGATGTGATGTCACCAAACTTAGCTGCGCCAGGTGTTGACGTGTTTGCAGCTTGGGCCGATGAGATGCCATTTAGCACGCAAGGTATGCCAGCGGATTACGCAGCAATTAGCGGTACATCGATGGCAGCACCTCACGTAGCAGGCGCTATGGCACTACTGACTCAGGCGCATCCTGATTGGACGCCAGCGCAGATTCAATCGGCATTGATGACCACAGCGTCATTAGATAATGCCACTCGCTCGCGCGATGGCTCGCCCTATGATCCCGTCCCAGCGGGATACAGTGATGCAGGTAGTGGCGTGATCAACGTATCACGTGCTAATAATGCGGGTTTATTGCTCAATGAAACAGCTGAAAATTACCGCGCAGCTAACCCCAATAATGGCGGTAACATTCACACCTTGAACCTGCCTTACTTCTATCAAGATAACTGTGCCAGTACATGTAGTTGGATGCGCACAGTAACAGCGACAGAAGAAGGAACTTGGACCGTTGATGCGACAGCTGAAACTATGGATGGTGCACCTATGCTAGAGCTAGAGGTGTCGCCAAAGACCTTTACTCTTAAAGCGGGTGAGTCTCAAGCCATTAGCTTAAAAGCAAAAGTGTTAGAGGTCGAAGCGATTGGCGCCGACTCGTCAGGACTGCAGCTAACAGGTTCAGTCAAACTGACTCCAGCAAATAGCAGCACACCAATGCAGCACCTACCTGTAGGTGTTCGTTATAGTGGCGACAACTTACCAGCTGAAGTGTCCGGGATTATTCACCGCGAGCAAGGGCATACTTTAACGCCAATGCTTAACACTGAAGAGATCCAGTCGCTAAACTCAAAAGTATTTGGTTTAACCAAAGGGGAAACATTTACCTATGCACTCCCTCGCGCAGATGCAAGAACTTACTCGACTGGCTTAACGCTTGCTGAGATAGAAGCCGATGGCGGCGCCAAAGTTCATTTCTTCGATGTACCAGCCGGTACGCAGCGAATTGTGTGGGAAGTCCTGTCGGCACCAAAACACGCTTATACCTCTATCGATCTGGGTATGGATATCAATGAAGATGGTGACATTCAATGGTTAGATGAAGCTATCTGTTACTCATTTACCGATAACGGCGACTTCTGTGCCATTAACAACCCGACCCAGGGTCGTTACTGGGCAATTGCTGCCAACTGGAAGTATGACTATGAAGACCCTAAAAACCTTGCTGACGAATTTGTTCTCAGTCTAGGTATTGTTGGCGGTTCCGATGATGCCAATATGACGGTTGAAGGCCCTACGACGACCGATGGTCTGACTCCTTATCAATTAAAACTTAACTACAACCTGCCAGGCGCTACCGACGGTAACACTTACTACGGTGTTGTTGCGCTAGGCAGTGATGACTACAACCCAACTAACTTGGGGGATTTTGCTGTTAAATTACAACATAAGGGGATAGACACTGAAATTACTGCATCGCAAACGGCGGCTAAGGTTGGTGATATAGTTGATTTCATCGTTGATTTAGCACCTAACTTACTCGGGGCAGAGCGTGAGTTCACATTAAATGCAGCACTGTCTGAAGGGATGCAGTTAATCGAAGACTCTATCGTTGTTGGCGGCGTAGGTGACTATCATGAAGGCCTGACAGTGAGCGGCAATACGATTAGCATCAACGCTGCACAGGCATCGTCTAGCAATATGCAGCGTCACTATGTGTTTACTACCAACTTAGATGACGCGACCTGTAAGGTGCCTTACGGTGACGATGAAACCTTCTATGACCTACCTTTGCAAGGCTATCAAGATTTAGGTATTTCAGGTCTATCTAACCAGATGCTATACATACCGATGGAAGAGAATGGGTTACCACATATACCTCTGTATGCCAATCCTCAGGAGTTCTCACAAAATGTACTTGGGATCTCGCCATTTGGTTATATTCAACTCGATGCTAACCCAGAGTTTTGGAACTATAACCAGCCATTCAATGAGAACTTTCAAACCTTCCCTGACACGGTAATCGCACCACTATGGCGCGGTGATGTGAAGATGCCGCAAGGCTCGATTGATTGGGCGACATTCCGCTACACCAACGTGGTATATGGTGTGGTAACCAATGATCACTATATCTTCCAGTGGGATGGCGGTGAAGAGTGGAACAGCTTCTTGGTCGGTAACACCAACCCAGATCCTGATGCTAAGTTTAACATTCAAACTATTATTGCTAACTCAATAAGCTTTGACCCGGAAACACCAGAGATGATCTTTGCTTATCAAACTTTAAAATCAGCAAATGCTCACTTAGGTTCAATTGGTCTGCATGGATTCTGGGGCGAGCGTACGCCATTTGGCCCACTCTCCGGCTACTTGAATGACGGCTTTGCTTATAACGACGTTGATGAAAAAGTCAGTGAAGGTACAGTGGTTTGCGCCGATTATCGGGGGCCAGAGCAAACAGCACTTTCGCTTAAGTTCTCAGCCCGTGTATCAGCCTCCGCGATAGGCAGTGACAACACAGTGTCAGTTCAGACTCAATATGCTGATTCAGAGTTAGTGTCTGTTACTCATACCGTGCTAGCACCAAGTAATATCAGTGTTGCTGCAATGCCAGATATGGAGATGGAAGAAAATAGCACCCTTGAAGGCTTAAGCGTTATGTATAACGACGTAAAAGGTACGGTCAATGGTTTGATGGTCAGCGGTGAGAATATTACAGCGACTATCACTGGTGAAACATTTGCCATTACACCTGATGCTAACTGGCACGGCACCACAGAAGTTACCGTTACCGTGCATGATATGGCATATCCCTCAGATCAAGCATCTACCCGCTTTATGCTAACGGTGCACTCTGATGGTATAGAGCCAACCCCACCAGCAGAAGAAACTCCGGATGAACAACCGGAGTCAGATTCTAGTGGGGGTAGCCTGGGCTTCCTAGCGCTTACGCTACTTGGATTGTTAGCTGGCAGCCGTAAAAAACGTCACTCGCTAACTTAATTAAAAAACCGTAACGCTAAGTTAGAACGTTACTTTTCTTCATCACTTGTCTTTGGCCCCTGATTATAAGGGGCCTTTTTTATCCCATCTTAAAGTGAGTTAAGAGTTAGATAACATCAACTGTAAGAAACGTTTAGCCGCTACACTAGCCTGACTGCGCAACATCACCACACTAAAGCAGACATCCAACTTCGGCATATCGACAGGCTTAAAGATATGTAGCTCATTCCTCATCGTTTCATCCAATAAGGCTACCTGAGGAGTAAGGGCTAACATCTGCGAATGCTGCATCGCCGCTTTAATCGGCGAAAAAGCGTCATAATGCAAAAGCCCTGCAAAGTCACTGCGATATTGAAACAAGAGATCACCGAACATATCAACGACACCAGCAGGTAAGTTCCTTGGAATGGCGATCGGAAATTGACGAATATCATCTAAACTCAAAATGTCACGTTTAGAAAGGGGATGATCTTTTCTGGCACAAAACACCGCATTATAAGTGGGCAAGTTAAAGCTTTGTACTAACGCCTCATGACCTATCTCCTCCCCCCTCACATCGGTAACCAATAGAGATAATTTTCCCTGTAGCAATTTGACCAAATTATTCTGCCACGTGCCCTCTTCTAACTCTATATGCACATCAGGATGGCGATCGATAAAGCGCCCGATTGCAGGCCCAAGGATAGTATTCGCTGGAACCGGGCTAGTCCCAATTGCAAGATGTCCGCTGCTTTTACCCTGTAGGTATTGTAATTCCTTGCGTAGCGTGTCGACCCCTTGAATAATATTTTCACTATGATTGAGCACCAACTCACCCGATGCCGTCAACGACATCGCTTGATGACCACGGTTCAAAAGCTCTGTCCCTAGTAACCCCTCTAAACGCTGAATACTTCGGCTCAATGAAGGCTGTGCCAAGTTTAATCTCTGCGCCGCCTTCTGATAATTTCCTTCTCTAGCCAGTACAGTAAAATTTCTCAAATGTCTAAATTCAATCATGACTCATCCGAAGTCAGCAAATTTAACAGAAACACAACATACAACTGTTAAATATTTTGAACAAGAAGCTCACTGTTACAACTTGTATCCATCCGCATGCAATACACACAATCCACAACAAAAGTTAACCAGCTGTTATTAAAGGGTAAAGATGAATACCAAACCTATTTGCATACAAAATGCGTATCGCTTTATACGCATAACGCATTAGCCCGCAACACTATTCTGCAGTTAAAAACGCACAGCGACATTAACAATTTCGCAACAACGAATAACAAGGAATGGACCATGAAACTCAAGAAAATTAGCGTAGTCACAATGGCTGCGTTATACGCTACTGGGTTAGGGACGTTAGTCGCGGACCCTTTATCCATAGACACCACTAATGGTGGTAATAGCGAGCTTATCGGAATAAAACTCACACCAGAGCAAATCGAACAATATAAAAACAAGCCAAAACATCCTGGTGTTAATCAAGGTAACCGCCCTGGGCAAGTTGGCATGAACGTACATCGTGCGGCTAAAGGCAGCAGCCATAAGGCGCCTTTCGTATGGGAAGACGAGATTGAAGGGGAGCACACCTACATCATCCAGTTGATGGATGCACCGATTGCATTGTATCAAGGTGAGCGACCTGAGTTCGCCGCGACCTCTCCTCGTAGCCAACAACCATCGATGCGCAGCAGTGAGCGCTTCGGTACACTCGATGTTAAAAGCCCGGCAGTAAAAAGCTACCGTAGCTACCTAACTGAAACTCAAGACTTAACAGCAAGTAAAATCAGAATGGTCGCACCGCGCGCCGAGATTAAGCGACGCTTTAATATTGCTTTAAACGGTATGACGATGACCTTAAGCCAGCAAGAAGCGGCTAAAGTGGCAGACTTGCCAGGCGTTAAAGTCGTGAGTCGTGCTAAAGAATATAAGCTATTTACTGATGTAGGCCCTAAGCACATTGGTGCTGATATGGTTTGGCAAGGCAGTGGTGTCCCCGATGGCGTAGAGATGCGCGGTGAAGGCATCGTTGCCGGTATTATCGATACGGGTATTAACTCGGATCACCCATCATTTGCTGCAGTAGCAGGCGATGGTTATGTACATACAAACCCACTGGGCAAAGGCGAGTTTGTCGGTGACTGTGTTGAATATCCAAACATGTGTAACAGCAAACTAATTGGTGTACGCTCATACGATATCATTACCGATACCTTTAAAGATCCAGTATTCCAGCCAGATATCCCAGAGTGGGAAGCTGACTATAAACGTGCCCCCAATGGTGAAGATTACAACGGTCACGGCTCACACACAGCCGGTACCGTAGCGGGTAATGTACTGCACGATGTAGCCTACCAGTTAGCAGGAATGACTGAGAAATCAGATGGATTTGATACCCCATTAGTCTTCCCTGAAATTTCAGGTGTAGCCCCTCGAGCCAACATTATTGCTTACCAAGTATGTTACCCAGGTGGTGGTTCATTTGGTGAGACCTTTGGTGGCTGTCCGGGTGATGCACTGGTTGCAGCGATTGAAGATGCGATTGTTGATGGCGTTGATGTTATCAACTTCTCAATTGGTGGCCTTGAAAGCTTACCTTGGTACGATGCGATTGAAATGGCTTTCCTATCAGCACGTGAAGCGGGGATCTCAGTTGCAGCATCTGCAGGTAACTGGGGCCAATACGGACCATCATATATCGACCATGTCTCACCTTGGTTAACTTCTGTTGCAGCGAGCACTCACGGTCGCCAAATTGAACCAGTAGCTGGCCGCATTGGCGACTATGTTGGTGCTGGTGCACCTGATGATATTGAAGGTTACGGTATCACCGGTGATTTTACGGGTAACTTAGTTGATGCTGCGAATTTTGGTGATGAACTTTGTTTAGAGCCATTTGCTGAAGGGACGTTTACAAGTGACGATATTGTCCTGTGTAAGCGTGGCGATATAGCCCGCGTACAAAAAGGCGTTAACGTTGCTGAAGGTGGTGCTGGCGGCGTCATCCTCTATAACGCTATCTCTTGGGATGATGGCCGAGGCGGTAATAGCCTTAATTTAAACCCCTTCCCTATTCCTGGTATGCATGTCGATATGGCATCAGGAAATTCACTTGTGGATTGGGTCGCAAACTCAGAGTCTGCACCTCAGTTAAGTATCTATGCTTCAGAGATCACCACGACTGAACGTGAGGCTGATATATTAGCTAACTTCTCATCACGTGGACCAAGCACCACAAATCCAAATACTATGGTGCCCAACGTATCTGCACCGGGTGTAGATGTATTTGCCGCCTACTCAGATGAGATGCCATTTAGCTTGTACCCTGCGCCAAGTGACTATGTTGCAATCAGCGGTACGTCAATGTCTGGCCCCCATGTTGCGGGTGCATTAGCACTACTGACGCAGGCCCATCCTCAATGGACACCTGCGATGATCCAGTCAGCACTAATGATGACTGCACAATCAGGTAAAGCCTACAACAATGATTACCCTGCAGAGTTGGAAACAGCAAGCTTCCATCAAATGGGTAGCGGTGTCATCAATGTGGCTAGAGCGGTAAAAGCAGGTCTCGTCATGGATGAGAACGGTGACAACTATCGTGCAGCTAACCCTATGGAAGGCGGCGATGTAACCGCACTCAACGTACCTTATTTGGTTGATGCTGAATGTCAAAGCACCTGTACTTGGATGCGTACTTTTACTGCAACTAAAGACGGTGACTGGGACGTAAATGCAGAAGTGTTAGCGATGGAAGGCGCGCCGTTCTTGCAGCTAGAAGTCTATCCGCAGAACTTCTCTATTCTGGCAGGCGAAAGCCAAAGCATCATGGTGACGGCAACGGTATTAGACGTGACTTCGGTAAACGCAAGTTCAGCTAATCTTGATGTCTTCGGTAAAGTAAACTTAACCCCCGCTGATAAATCCATGCCAGATCAGTATCTGCCGGTTATTGCCCGCTTTAGCGGCTCAAAATTACCAGAAATGGTGTCAGGTATTATCCACCGCGATAACGGTACGATGCTCACTCCAGAGTTGATGACTAACGAGATTGCAGAGCTCAATGTTAAGGTTCACGGTCTCACAGCAGGTGATGTGGTTGAGCATCAGCTTAGCGCCGCTTATATCGATATTGAGGACCCTAGCACTCTGGTCGACAACTCAGGTATTAAGCTGCACTTCTTCGATGTGCCTGAAGGTACAGCTCGCATAGTATGGGAGCAAGTCTCTGAAGATAAAGCCGCTGAGACATCGTTAGATATCGGCATGGACCTCAATGAAAACGGTTTGGTTGAATGGTATGACGAAGCAATTTGTTATTCATTTACCGGTCTTCAAGAGTACTGCGCAATTAATAATCCAGTGCCAGGTCGTTATTGGGCCATGCTTGGTAACTTCAAACGTCCTTGGAGCGATGAAGAAGATACCTTGGATAACATTGTCACTAGCTTAGCGATTATTCCAAGCGTTGATAATGGTTCAGTGACTGTCACTGGTCCACAAACAACCAACGGTATCGATCCATATAACCTTAACATCAACTGGTCATTAAGCGATGCTAAACAGGGCGACCGTTTCTATGGCTTGGTTGAAGTCGGTAACAGTGCTGAAAATGTCGGTAACCTTGGAAAGATGGCGCTAAATCTAGTCCATGCGGGTGATGATGTAATTGTTAGCACCAGTCAGCAGCAAGCTAAAGAGGGTGACATTGTTCAAGTGAACGTAATGATGGCTCCTAACATGCTTGGGCTTGAGCGTGACGTCAATATGCAGTTAGAGCTCCCTGAAGGTCTACAGCTAATAGCGGACTCAGTTACTGCTAGCGGTAATAATCTCGACTTAACCGATAACCTTACGGTTGAAGGCAATCAAATTAGTCTTGCTACCATGCAGCCAGCCAGTAACACACAGGCACGAGAGTATCAGTTTACCACCAGCGATGACGACTTAACGTGTCGCATTCCTGTTGGCTCAAACCCTTACTATCTCGACTTGTTTGAGGAAGCATACATCGAACCTGTATTTGCTATTGCAGGTCGTGCAAACGAAACACTCACTATTCCGTTAAGTGCTTTTGGTGTCGATAGGATCCCACTTTATAATAACAATCCAGACTTTATGGAGAAGGACACCCTAACGATTTCACCAGCCGGTTTCATCCAGCTTGATAGTATGCCGCTATTCTGGCCACTGCACTTCCCAATGGACGAGCAGTTCTTCCCAGATACAGTGATTGCTCCACTTTGGCGTGGTGACGGTATGATTATGCCTGAGTTCAATATGGAGACAGAAGCCTACGACGGTGTATCACTGGCATCAACTACTGACGGTCGTTACTTGATTGTAGAGTGGGACAACATGCGCCAAGAGTTTGCCTTTGGAGTTAACTTTGACCCTGACTATGACGCTCGTTATAGCTTCGAGCTGTTAGCGTCTACCGAGCTTAACTTTGCCGCGGGTGAGCATGAGTTCATCTTTGCCTACGACACTATGACAGGTAAAAAATCGCACTTAGGCTCAATTGGTCTGCACGGTTTCCATGGTCCTCGTGGCACCTTCGGTCCAGCTTATGGCTATATCGGTGATAGCTTCGCCTTCAACGATGTTGACGAGAAAGTCTCTGAAGGTTTAGTGGTATGTGCCAACTACTTTGGTCCTGAGCAATCAGCCGTTGAGCTGTCATTCTCAGCTCGAGTGGGTGCTACCGCTGTGGGTCAAGATCTACAAATTGCAGTCGATAGCGACTACACAGGTAGTGATAGCATCACAACAACCGCAGCGCTAAAAGTACCAACCAACCTTGCGATTGGCGCCTTGAATAACATGAGTGTTGATGAGAACGCTAGCATCAGCTTTGAAGTCATGGTTCAAGATAAAGAGAGCACAGCCAATGGAGTTCAAGTGTCTGCTGAGCATGTAACCGCAGTCGTTGAAGGCAATATGGTGACGTTAACTCCAGAAGAAAATTGGTATGGCGAAACTGTGGTAACCGTAATGGCACACGACTTAGCCTTCCCTAATGACGCTGCACAAACGAGCTTCACCCTAACAGTGAACTCTGATGGTACAGAGCCGACTCCGCCACCAGCGGAAGAGACTCCAGATGAGCAACCTGAGTCAGATTCTAGCGGTGGTAGCTTAGGCTTCCTAGGTCTTGCTCTACTTGGTCTGCTTGCGACAGGTCGCAGAAAACAGCGTTAACACAGCTGTTCGACCAAGCGCTTTTACGAGCATTAAGGTTAAGTAATAGCAGCAATTGTTTTCACAACGCTTAACCTTTTTTTGGGCCCTCACTAGAGGGCCCTTTTTTTACGTATAGTTGTGTAGTTACGTCTAGTAATGAACTATTAAGCGTTACTTTACTGACTTAACTTCAGCATAGGTAACCGTTAAGTTCTGAAATCAACCTATTAAAGTCGCCTTGCTGACTTTTACTGCCTTAACTTAACTGACTTAACTGATTTACATAACTGGCTTACTTAACTGATTGAGTCTCAACATCGGTTAAGTAGCGCCACTCGCCCAGCCCAAGACTTGGGTCAAGTTCAATTGCGCCAACACTTTCGCGGTGAAGTTTAGTCACTTTATTACCAACGGCTGCAAGCATACGCTTAACCTGATGATACTTACCTTCAGTAATCGTTAAGCGCGCTTGATTAGCACCTAAAATCTCAAGTACAGCAGGTTTAGTCAGGCCATCTTCATTATTAAGCTGCACACCGTCGCTAAACTGCTGCACTAAGTCATCAGTTAACGGCTCAGCGGTTTCTAATAAATAGCGCTTAGCGCATTCTTTCTTAGGAGAGGTGATCTTATGCGACCACTGACCATCGGTAGTGATCAGTACTAGACCCGTAGTATCCGCATCAAGACGCCCAGCAATGTGTAAGTCTTCAGGGCGAATAACATCCAGCAGGCTTATCACCGATGGGTACTCTTCATCTATGGTTGAGCAGATCGTATCAACAGGTTTGTTAAGCATGATAAAGCGCGGACCAATGATGGTTAACACTTCACCGTCAAGACGGATCTCATGTTCATCGGTAACTTTAAAGCCCGAGTTTTTAACCACTTCGCCATTACAAGTCACATCACCACGATGTAGGGCTTTTTTAGCAGAAACACGAGAGTGTGAAGTCGATTCACAAATAAATTTATCTAAACGCACAGGCAGAACTCAGCTTATATAACCATAATGGCCGACATTATGAGGCCAGCGCCGCCAAAGGGCAAAGTTTTGCTTAAATCAACAATAACCCCAAGCGAATGACGACAAGAACTTCAGCCGGAGAAGCCTAGCTTATAGACCTAGAACCTAGAACCTAGAACCTAGACCCTAGGACCTAGGACCTAGGGCAAAGCTTATACGCTAAATCTTTGTACTCAGGCTATTTGATAAAAAGCACTTTAATTTCAAGCGAGGAAACCTTTTCTTACACATGTTTACCCAATTATCCCCATAAGTTTACAGAGCGGGCTTGTTCGTTATACGCTAAAAACCTTAACATACGTAACTCAATGTAATTCATGCTGGCTTGATAAAAGCGTGAGTGCAGAGCTTACTTCTAAAAAAAACAACAAATTGACGGTATAGATTAAGGAAGAAAAATGAAAAAAGTACTCGTTGGGGGCTTATGCGCTTCCCTTATCGTTGGCCTCAGTGCGTGTAATAGCGAACCGACTAATGTTAAAACACCAGATACAGGTAAAACAGAAGCGGCCGTAGCGGTAGAAAAAGCACTCACTTCTGGCATCGACTTTGCCAACTTCGACAAATCAGTTCGTCCACAAGATGACTTCTATTCGTACGTTAATGGTACCTGGGTAAAAGATACGGTTATTCCAAGCGATCGCACTAGCTCTGGTGCATTTTACGATCTACGTGAAAAGTCACGTGATGATGTAAAAGTGATTATCGAAGAAGTGGCTGCAACCCCAAATCTTGCAGCTGGTAGCGACGAGCAGAAAGTTGCCGATCTGTATAACTCATTTATGGATGTCGAGACGCTAAATAAACTGGGTGTAACACCTATCCAAAGCGAGCTTGAAACCGTTAATGCCATTAAGTCAAAAGATGATCTAGTGACTTACTTTGCTCGCAGCCAAATTAACGGTAGCGGTACACCGATGGCATTTTATATCAACGTCGATGCCAAAGACTCAAGCCGTTATGCCACCCATATCTGGCAATATGGTCTAAGCCTGCCAGAAAAAGATTACTACCTAAACCAAGATGAGCGCTTCGTGAATATCCGTAAAGCGTATCTTGAGCACATCGAAAAAATGTATACCTTAGCTGGCCTACCCAATCCAAAAGCCAGTGCTGAAGCGATTCTTGCACTTGAAACTGAGATAGCTAAAAAGCACTGGGACGTGGTTGAAACCCGTGACAGCACTAAGACGTATAACAAATACCAAGTTAAAGATTTAGCTACATTGGCCCCCGACATTAACTGGGACGGCTACTTAGCAACACTTGGCGCCGACAAGCAAGCTGACATCATTATCAATCAGCCTAGCTATATCCAAGGTCTAAATGAAGTCATTAAAGACACCGATCTAGAAACCTGGAAAACCTACATGCAGTGGCAAGTGCTGACTCACGCAGCAAGCAGCCTAAGCGAAGCTATCGATACAGAAAACTTCGAGTTTTTTGCTAAAACGCTTAACGGCCAGCAAGAGCAGCAACCACGTTGGAAGCGCGGTGTGTCGTCGGTCAATGGTCTACTCGGTGAAGTGGTTGGTAAGGTGTACGTTAAGCGCCACTTTAAACCTGAAGCAAAAGAGCGCATGCAAGTGCTGGTTGAAAATCTACGTGGCGCCTATGGCAATAGCATTGAGTCGCTAGAGTGGATGAGCGCAGACACGAAAGTCGCAGCCAAAGATAAGCTGGCTAAATTTGATCCCAAGATTGGTTATCCAGACCGCTGGGAAGATTACAGCAAGCTGACCATCAAAGCTGACGATTTATATGGCAACAACCAGCGCGCAAGCAAGCTTAGCCATGAAAAAGAATTAGAAAAACTCGGTAGCCCAATTCGTAAGTGGGAATGGCACATGACACCGCAAACCGTCAATGCTTACTACAACCCAACCATGAACGAAATCGTATTCCCTGCCGCTATTCTTCAGCCGCCATTCTTTAACATGGAAGCCGATGACGCAGTAAACTACGGTGGTATTGGTGCGGTTATCGGTCACGAAATGGGCCACGGTTTTGACGACCAAGGTGCTAAGTTTGACGGCGAAGGTAACATGCGTGATTGGTGGACAGAGCAAGACTTAACTGAGTTTTCAGCTCGTGGTAAGGCGCTTGTTGACCAATACAATGACTACGCTGTATTTGACGATCTCAACGTTAACGGTGAGCTGACTCTTGGCGAAAACATTGGTGACCTTTCTGGTGTCACTATCGCGTACCGCGCTTATAAAAAGTCGCTTAACGGTAAAGAAGCCCCGGTGATTGATGGCCTAACGGGCGATCAGCGTTTCTTCATTGGTTTCAGCCAAATTTGGCGCGCCAAAATCAAAGAAGAGTCAATGCGTAACCGCGTAGCAACTGACCCACATTCACCAGCACAGTTCCGTGCTCTAGGTGCCCTATCTAACATGCCTGAGTTCTACAGCACTTACGATGTTAAGCCCGGTGATGCGATGTACATTGCACCAGATAAGCGCGTGAAAATCTGGTAGTCAAACTTTAGGTCCTAGGTCCTAGGAAATGCCAAGAAAGGTCCTAGGAAAGCAAGAGGCGTGTGGCTGTTGTAGGTCGGGCTTTAGCCCGTCAAGCTCCTGCTTCTGCTAGCAAGACCATTCTAGGTTCTAGGTTCTAGGTTCTAGGTTCTAGGTTCTAGGTCTCCAAATAATTAAAACGAAAAAGCCGTTGATGTCTCATTTCATCAACGGCTTTTTGTTTATTGTTACTTTTCAGAAGCGACAGCTCACACTATGAACAAATGTTAATTTGTCATTCAGCATAGCTTAAGCATTTGCCAGTTAGATTATGGGTACAGCCACAAACTAGGACTGCCATGAACCGGATATTACGGACATTTTTCATATTCTTACTGCTACTGTCGACCCGTTCAGCTTTTGCCCATACTGTCGAGCATAGTCAAAACAATACCAAGGATAACGGTAGCTACGCCGCCAAACTGGCTTTTTCTAAAAACATCGATGGGCTTACCGCGATTCAGTCTATGCAATACCAGGTGCCTAGACAAACTAGCGCCGATCTCGACACCCTCTATAGCCAAGCCAATCACGCCCAACAAGAGCTGAGCCAGTTGCTTAAACTGATCACCTCACAATCTCAAACCCAATCAATATTGGCCGATATTAAGAGCCGCGAAAGAGCGCAGACCAAGGTACAAAACAAACTTGGTAACGACGCGAGCCAGCTCACCGATATCGTAAGAGCGAGTATCGTCAGTAACGACATCCATAACTTGATGCAAGCATTTGCCTTACTCAAGTCTGACAGCGAACTTATCCAGGTTAAAAACCGTTTTGCCACCCCAAAAGAGTCTGGCTACCGTGACCTTAACCTACTGATTAAACTCCCTCAATCACAGATGATTGCCGAAGTGCAGCTGCACCTTGCCGATATTGCCGATATTAAAAGCGGCGCCGAACATAAGGTCTATGAGCAAGTGCAATCTATTCAAGCCTCTGCCATACAGCAGCAACGTGATTTAAGTGAGATTGAAAACGCAAAAATCACTCAGCTGCGTCAAGAGTCACATAAGCTTTACCACAAAGCATGGCTAAGGTATAAGCGCAGCGACCAAGCTAAAGTTATCGATGCAGTAGCAGCATAAAACCTCGATAAACCGATTCAACAAGGCCCGCTAACACGGGCCTTTTTTTTGTCCTCATCCCGCGGTGAACATCACCTAAATTCCAAAGTCATAAGTGCATTTAATTACTACTGTAACCTGCACTTCCAACTGATTTGGAGTTATACTCCGCTCCAATAATCTATACACCCAAATATACCCAAGACCTTATGAACGATATCATTGAGCAACTGCAAGAGATGAGTGAAACGGTACCTGTACCGTTAGAGCTAGCGACGTTTGAGCAAATTGTTGAAGTGGAAGAAGAAATTCTTATCCCACTGCCTATGGAGCTGAAAGAATACTTACTCTACGCCAGTGATGTGATTTGTGGCAGCCTAGAGCCTGTCACCGCAAGCGACCCCAATTCGCATACTTACCTGTCAGAAGTGACCTCTTATGCTTGGTCGGTCGGCCTGCCGCGTGAGTTTGTACCGATTTGCCAGCAGGGCGATAACTTCTTCTTTATTAGTCAAGAAGGTCAAATTCAGCTGTGGCAAGATGGTGAAATCGACGAGGAAGAAACCTGGGAATCTTTTTGGGACTGGGCCGAAGATGTATGGATGCGTAGCTAATAGCCATCGATATCGCTAATACGCCATCACAACAATTTTACTAAGGAAATATCATGTCTAAACAACTTGGTTTCAATGCCATTGAAATGCAGTACCTTCGTCACTCTTTGGCGTTAACCACAGCTCAAGTTGCCGAAATTGGCAAAGTCAGCGAAGCCGATGTGATTGCCTGGGAAGCCGGCGAAAAACCTGCTCACATGCCAGTACAAAAGAAGCTAATCGAAATCGATGAAGCCATAGAGATGCAAGTACTCAATACTTGTGATGGTATTGAAGAGCTATTCAAGTCAGAACCAAAGCGTACCTTAAGCTTTGTGGTATACCCAACTCAGGCACTTTATGCCCAGTACAACCCTGAGTTTTTAGGTACTCTTCCGTTAGCTGAGCTTTATAACACCTCAGCTTGGCGCATCAAGAAAGAATGTAAGCTAATGCTAGAAGTCGATGTGGTATTAGTGCCATTAGACTTTGAATCATATAAAGCGTACCGCGACAAAGATGGCTTAAAAGAGAGCCGCGAAAATCGCGCAAAATGGGCGAAGACGCAGTTATAAGCTTTAGATCCGAGGTACTAGGAAAGGCAAAGAAAGGTCCTAGGTTCTAGGAAATGCAAAAGGCAAAAACGATGAAAGCCGAGACGGATAAAGCCGGTTAAAAGCTGTGAATAACAGTGTTTGTTGTAGGTCGGGCTTTAGCCCGTCACGCTGTTGCTTTTCCTAGCAGGGCGGAGCCCGTCCTCGAAGCGAAGCGTTCTAGGTTCTAGGTTCTAGGTTCTAGGTTCTAGGTTCTAGGTTCTACATTAAGAAAAGCATCCACTTTATTCTATATAATGGATGCTTTTTTTGTGCTTAATTTTTAGTTTAAGCAGGGGTTAAGCTGCGCCAGCTTCCTCTTTTGCTAAGCCTTTGGCCATGGCTGGACGTGCGGTGAGTCGATCGCGATAGGCAGCAAGCTTTGGCGGAATATCTTGCTCAAATCGCGTTGCCCACAATAAGGTGTGCCCAAGTAAAATATCGGCAACACTTAGCTTATCCCCCAGCAAAAACTCGCTATCGGGTAACCACTTCTCAGCTATCGCAGCAGCCTTATCAAACTCCCACTTTGCTACCGCTAACATCTCGGTTAAACGCTGAGCTTCAGGTAAGGCAAACTTATGCTTACCCATGGTCCACAAAGGCTGCTCAAGCTCACTAATAATAAAGCTAATCCACTTATGGTGTAGTCCTGACTCATGGCTGCCCGCTAATGGCAATAACTTCCCCTCACCGTATTTCTCGGCCAAGTAGAGCACGATTGCTGCAGACTCGGTTAATGCAAAACCATCGTCTTCTAAGGCGGGGACTTTACCGCAAGGATTAACGGCCAAAAACGCGGGATCCCGCCCATCGCCATTCACAAAGTTGATATATTGATATTGCCACTCTAAACCGAGTTCCTCTAGCGTCCACGACACTCTTAAAGAGCGACTACGGGGAATGCCATATAACTTTATCATCGTGCGCTTCCTTAACCTGATAACAACTGAATAAATAGAGCCCTTAAGCTACTGTGAAGCAGTAAAAATAGAAACTAGCACTTTGTTTCAAAATAAGTCAGTTTCAAAATAAGTCAGTTTCAAAATAAGTCAGTTTCAAAATAGGCTTCAGAATGAGACGGCTTCAAATAAGCTCATTTCAAAATAAAACAGGTTAATAATATAACAGTTTCAAATCAGCTGTAATTTTGCTTAAGTAATGGATGAAATAAGAACATAAATTACAGCAATATAAAATAAGATGAAAATAATGAGACTAATGTGATAAGCCTTTTACAAGAGATCTCTGATACTCTCAAACGCATTGAAACCAATAGTAAAAGTTAGAGACTAACACCAGGATCTGAACCGATAACTTGAGCTAGAGATAAGAATCAGCTTCATAACATTGCCTATAACAATAAAAAGATATTAAACATGAGTCATAACAGCGCGGCGCTAACAAACCAAAAAATGAAATTACCCACACTACTGAACGCCATGGGACCAGGCCTGTTAATGGCCGCGGCAGCCATTGGAGCCTCACATCTGGTCGCCTCAACCCGAGCAGGCGCAGAGTTTGGTTGGCAACTGGCCTGGGTTATTTTAGCCGTCAATCTGCTTAAGTACCCATTTTTTGCGGCAGGAGCGCGATACACCAGCGCCACTGGCGAGAATTTATTGCAAGGTTACTTAAAGCAAGGACGCAAGTATCTGCTGGTATTTACCGCGCTCAATACTATCGCCGCCATCGCCAGTACCGCAGGCGTTGCGATGCTAACCGCCGCCATGCTGACTCAATTTATCCCTTTGCCCATAGATATTCTGGCGCTACTGGTATTAGTCTCCAGCCTAGTTATTCTAATCTTCGGCCATTACGCCTTGCTGGATAAACTCACCAAAGTCATTATGCTGGCGCTAACCCTTACCACCTTAATTGCCGTTGCACTGGCCTTTAACGCACCAGCAATTGTTAACCCAGAGTTTGTGCCTCAATCCCCCTGGCAATGGGCTTATATCGGCTTCCTGGTCGCCATGATGGGCTGGATGCCAGCGCCGATTGAAGTCAGTGCTTGGAACTCGCTTTGGCTAATAGAAAAACAAAAGTTATCTCCAGTGACCAAAGAGCAGGCACTGTTTGACTTTAACTTTGGCTACTTAATGACGGCGCTACTCGCCATAGTCTTTCTCGCCCTCGGCACTTTAGTTATGTACGGCAGTGGCGAGCAATTTTCGGCATCCGGCGCTAAGTTTGCCAGCCAATTAATCAACCTTTATAGCCAGGTGATGGGCAGCGAAAGTCGCTATCTCATCGGCACTGTGGCCTTTTTATGTATATTCAGTACCACAGTGACGGTGATAGATGGCTATAGCCGCACCCTCAACATGGGTTGGCAACTGCTGACTCAGCAGCAAGATAGTGAGCGACGGTTTAATGGGGTAATGCTATCAATCAGTGCTCTGGGCTTAATTATCATATTGTTTTTTAAAGGGGCTCTACTTCCTTTACTGGAATTTGTTATGATCCTCGCCTTTATGACAACGGTCGTTTTTGCTTGGCTTAACTATAAGTTGATGATCAGCACAGCACTGTTACCAGCAGACAGGTATGGTAGCGCCATGAGAGTGCTCTCATGGCTAGGCTTAACTTACTTAGTAAGCTTTGCCCTGCTCTTTATCTATTGGATGCTAACAAAATAACGTACACGGACACCTACACCTCAAATGCACCTAATAACAAAAACACTTATAGGCACAGTCGTGGTTGGCTGCTGCCTTTGGGCAGCAAACAAAGCCAGTGCGAATCGAATGGCCAGCAGCGATATAGCCAAGCAATTACCAACCCTTATCGCACAAAATGAGCGCCCGTTTAGCGGCATCATCATGCTCAAGCGTGACAATCAGCCGATATTTACTTATATCTCGGGTGATGATGTTGAAATTAACTCAAGCTTTGTCATTGCCTCTTTATCTAAACAAGTCACTGCGGCGTTAATTTTAAAAGCGGTGGATGAAGGCTTAATAGAACTAGAGAAAAGTGTCAGTTTCTACTTATCAGAAGACACTAACCAGACCCAACACTATATCCCCCCGAGCATCACGGTGTCGCAGTTACTGAGCCACACATCCGGTCTCGTCAATATCGGCGAAGCGCCCCGATATAAGCCCGGAAGTCAGTTTCAATATTCTAACTATGGTTACGCGCTATTAGGTGAATTGCTGGAAACCGTTTACCAAAAACCGATTTATCAACTGATTAACCAGCTCAATGAGCAAACTAAGTTAGATGGCCTGTATGCCCAAACGGGAGGTATTAGTAGTATTCAAGCCAAACACCCAAGCTTGATCCTTGGCCAAGTCGAAGAGCTAGGGCAAAGTAGCGATGGTAAAAGCCATGCTCACTACACTCAAGTCGATTTAAACATCGATAATCAATTGGTGGCTTTTGGTGGCATGATTGCCTCGGCAGAAGCGTACAGTCAGTTTCAGCATGCCCTTTATAGTGGTAATTTAATCACTGCCAACAGCCTTAAGTTAATGACCTCTCCTCAAGCAACCCGCAACCACAGATGGGGCGTCTTAGAATACGGTTATGGCATTCAAATTAGCCGAGACGAGCAGTTAGTCGAATACAGTCACAGTGGTTACCTACCCGGTTATGTGAGCCTTGCGGTCTACTACCCTAAGTCAAAGGTGAGTCTGGTTATCTTTGAAAACACCTCGTGGGATCTGAGCGATAGCCAAAGAACTTTTGGCTTGCATGATGACATTCGCAACAGCATTCGCAGTAAATTGATTGCAATGGAAAACCGTCCAGTCGAAAAACTCTATCAAGCTGGCATATCCGCAGTAGAAAATGCCTTATCGGCTAAACCTGAACCAAAATCAGAACCCGAACCAAGACCTGAAACTGCACAGCTTAAGAGTGCAGAGTAATTGCTATTGAAGAGTTAACTTCTGCTATAATAACCGCCGATGATCGCGCAGCCGCGCGATCCCATAGCTAGAAGAAATCAAACTTATGATTAACAATGATATTTTACGTAAAGTTCGCTATATCCTCGATTTAAGCAATGCAAAAATGATCCGTATTTTTGCCAAAGCTAAGCACGAAGTGACTCAAGAAGAGATCATCGACATGCTAAAAAAAGAGCATGAAGAAGGTTATACACCTTGCAACGACAAAAACATGTGTCGTTTCTTGGATGGTTTAGTGATCTACAAGCGTGGCCTAAAGCCTGGCGCAGAAGTACCAGAGCCATTATCGCAACTGACCAATAACCTTATCTTTAAAAAGTTAAGAGTGGCATTTGAGTTACGCGAAGAAGATATCATTGAAGCGTTAGAGCTTGCTGAGTTCAACATGACTAAGTCAGAGCTAGGCGCACTATTTAGAAAGCCTGGGCACAAGCACTACAAGCCATGTGGTGACCAAGTGCTGCGTAACTTCTTAATGGGTTTATCGCTAAAGCACCGTCCAAAAGACGCTGAATAATAGTTACGTTCACTCGTGATCAGAAAAGCACTGCCAGCGGCGGTAATGCCGTTCACTTAAGGTGAACGGCATTTTTATTTTTGGCATACCGTTGAGGCCTTGGTTTTACTGTTCTG